>CAJAKT010000502.1 GCA_903940375.1 uncultured bacterium
GAACTCGTCGCGCTGAGCAGCACGCGGCTCATCGTCGTGATCATCGTCGACTCCGGTCGTGTCGAGCAGCGCATCATCGAGAGCCCTGGCCCGGTTCCCGAGTCGACGCTCGCCGATCTGCGTGCTCGGCTCATTGCCGCCCTTGCCGGCAAGGTGTTCTCGGCCGTTCCCGAGTCGGTGGTCGATCTCGAGGAGGGGTTCGTTCTTGACGATCGGCCGACCGTGCATGCGGTCGTCTCGGCCGTCCTGGAGATGGTCACCGAGCGGCTCGACGAACGCGTTGTCCTGGGCGGTACCGCGCACCTTGCGCGTTACGGCGAGTCCTTCCCGATCGCCATCCAGCCGGTGCTGGAGGCGCTGGAGGAGCAGGTGATCCTGCTTCAGCTGCTTGGTGAGGCCACCACTCCGCAGGGTGTCACCGTGCGTATCGGGCATGAGAACCCGATCGAAGGGCTTGAGGCCACATCCGTCATCACGGCGCAGTACGCACGAGGCGACCGTGCCGTCGCGTCGCTCGGAGTCGTCGGGCCGACGCACATGGACTACCCGGGGACCATGTCGGCCGTCCATGCGGTGGCCCGATACGTCAGCCGCATTCTGGACGAGCAGTGACCGCGCGATCATGGAGATGACCTGTTGAGCACCGATTACTACGCGCTCCTGGGCGTCTCGCGCGATGCCACCGCCGAGGAGATCAAGAAGTCCTACCGTCGGCTTGCTCGTGAGCTGCACCCCGATGTCAACCCGGACCCGGAGCATCAGGAGCGGTTCAAGCTCGTCACGGCGGCATATGAGGTCCTCAGTGATCCCGAGAAGCGCCAGATGTACGACCTCGGCGGCGATCCGCTCAGCGCCTCGCGTGGTGGCGGTGGATTCTCCAATCAGGGCTTCGACTTCGGCGACATCATGGACGCGTTCTTCGGCGGTGGACAGCAGCGTGGTCCGCGCCTGCGAGCCCGCCGCGGCCAGGATGCGCTCATCCGGCTGCAGATCGATCTGGCCGATGCGGTGTTCGGCAGCACGCGCGACCTGACCGTCGACACGGCAGTGCGCTGTGCGGCGTGTGATGCGGCCGGTACTGCCCCGGACAGTTCCACCGAGACATGCGTGATGTGCAAGGGCCGGGGCGAGATCCAGCAGGTGCAGAGATCTTTCCTCGGACAGGTCATGACATCGCGACCCTGCCCGCAGTGCCAGGGATTCGGCACGACCATCCCGCACCCCTGCCCGGAGTGCTCGGGAGACGGCCGCGTGCGCACCCGTCGCACGCTGACCCTGCAGATCCCGCCCGGTGTCGACACCGGCACGCGCATCCAGCTGTCGGGCGAGGGCGAGGTGGGGCCCAATGGCGGACCGGCGGGCGACCTGTTCGTCGAGATCGTCGTCGCCGAGCACGAGATGTTCGAGCGCCGGGGCGATGAACTCCACTGCATCGTCACCGTCCCGATGACGGCTGCGGCCCTCGGCACCAGCATGACTCTTGACACCCTCGACGGTGCCACCGTGATCGACATCCGACCGGGCACCCAGTCGGGAGAGTCCTTGGTCGTGAAGGCTCAGGGTGCCGCCCGCCTGCGGTCCGCCGGTCGCGGCGACCTGCACGTGCATCTGCGCGTGCAGACCCCCACCCGGCTCGATGCCGAGCAGGAGACCCTGCTGCGATCCTTTGCGGCCTTGCGCGACGAGACGACGGTCCAGGTCGGCACGGCTTCCGGGGAACAGCCCGGTGGGCTGTTCTCGCGCCTGAAGGACGCGTTCACCGCCAAGTGACCGCACCCGTGTTCGTCGTGCCCGAGGCCGACCTCGCAGCTGCGTCGCCCGGCGGCGTCGTTCGCGTGGCGGGGCCTGATGGGCGCCACGCCGTCACGGTGCGACGCCTCGCGGTCGGCGAGTCGGTGGCACTTGTCGACGGCACCGGTCGGCGGGCAGCCGGAGTCGTTGCCGAGGTCGTGGACCGTCAGACCCTCGACGTCGATATCACCGCCTGCGAGACCGAGCCGGCCCCGCAGCCGCGACTCGTGGTGGTGCAGGCCCTGCCGAAGGGCGAGCGCGGGGAGCTCGCGGTCGAGCTGCTCACCGAGGTTGGCGTCGACGTGATCGTCCCGTGGTCGGCGGCCAACTGCGTGACCCAGTGGCGTCCGGACCGCGCGGAGCGAGCCCATCGTCGGTGGGACGATGCAGCGCTGGCGGCTGCGAAGCAGGCGCGTCGGGCCCGATTCCCCGTGATCGAGGCACTTGCGACGACGGCCGATGTGGTGGCCCTCCTCGCCGCTGCGTCCCAGGCGCTGGTCCTGCACGAGTCCGCCACCGCGCCGATCGGCGAGGTCCGCGCCGTCGATGCCGGTGACATCGTCCTGGTCATCGGCCCGGAAGGGGGCCTGACGCCGGTCGAACTCGCGGCGTTCGCGGAGGCCGGCGCCGCTGCTGTGCGGCTGGGGCCGTCGGTGCTGCGCACCTCCTCGGCGGGCATGGCGGCGGCCAGTGTGGTTCTGGCATCGAGCGGCCGCTGGTCCGTGGAAGGATGACGGCGTGACCGACTGCCTGTTCTGCGCTATCGCCGCGGGAGACATCCCCGCGGATGTCATCCATCGCGACGACGATGTCCTGGCGTTCCGCGACATCTCGCCGCAGGCGCCGGTGCATGTACTGGTGATTCCGCGTGCGCATCACGCCAACGCTGCTGATCTGGCCGCGGCCGATCCTGCGCTGGCCGGACGTCTCCTCGCGGTTGCCGGTGCCATCGCGGATCAGGAGGGGGTGGCCGAGTCGGGCTACCGTCTGGTCACCAACACCGGTTCGGGTGCCGGCCAGTCCGTCGACCATGTCCACTTCCACCTGCTGGGCGGCCGCGGCCTGTCCTGGCCCCCCGGCTGATCGGCTTTCGGATGACACAGACCGCACCCGATGCGCCCATGGCGCAGACGACCATCGTGATCCCGCACTCGCTGCCGATGGTTGCGCTCCTGGGCACGGACGATGAGTACCTGCGCCTCGTCGAGGAGGCCTTTCCGACCACCGACATCATGGCTCGGGGCAACGAGATCACGGTGACAGGGTCGCCGGCGGACGTCGGCATCATCGACACCCTTGTCGGTGAGATGCTGGCCGTCCTGCGCACAGGGCAGGCGCTGACGGCCGAGTCCGTCGACCGCAGCATCACCCTCATGCTGTCGGGCACCCGGCCGTCCGAGGTCCTGACGGCCAACATCCTCAGCAACCGCGGCCGCACTATCCGCGCCAAGACGCTGAACCAGAAGCGCTACGTCGACGCCATCGACAACAACACGATCGTCTTCGGCATCGGCCCGGCGGGCACCGGCAAGACGTATCTCGCAGTTGCCAAGGCTGTTCAGGCACTTCAGGCCAAGCAGATCAATCGCATCGTCCTGACTCGCCCGGCGGTCGAGGCGGGGGAGCGGCTCGGCTTCCTGCCCGGCACGCTGTCGGAGAAGATCGATCCCTACCTGCGTCCGCTCTACGACGCACTGCACGACATGATCGATCCGGACTCGATCCCCAGACTCATCACCAGCGGCGTCATCGAGATCGCGCCTCTCGCATACATGCGCGGGCGCACGCTCAATGACTCGTTCATCATCCTCGATGAGGCACAGAACACCTCTGCCGAGCAGATGAAGATGTTCCTCACTCGACTTGGCTTCGGGTCGACCATGGTGGTCACGGGCGACGTCACCCAGGTCGACCTGCCGGGCGGCACCACCAGCGGGCTGCGTGTCGTCGCCGACATCCTCGAGGGCATCGACGACGTTGCCTTCTGCCGGCTCACGTCCCACGATGTGGTGCGGCACAAGCTGGTCGGGCGCATCGTCGATGCCTATGAGAAGTACGACGCGAAGCGCGCCACGTGACGGCGGTGACCGTGCTGAACGAATCGGGTGTGCCGTGCGACACGGAGGCGCTCGACAGCCTCGCGGCGTACCTGCTGAGCTCCCTGCGACTCCACCCCGATTGCGAGCTGGGGATCACCCTGGTCGATCTCGAGCGGATGACGACCCTCCACGAGGACTGGATGAACGAGCCGGGCCCCACGGATGTGCTGTCGTTTCCCATTGACGAGCTGCGGAGCGCGGCAGAGGACGAGGTCGCGGAGGAGGGCATCCTCGGCGACATCGTGCTGTGCCCGGCCTACGCCATGTCGCAGGCCTCCGTCGCCGGTCGCACCCTCGACGAGGAACTGCAGTTCCTCACCACGCACGGCACCCTGCACCTGATCGGCTACGAGCATGACACCGAGACTGACTATGCGGCGATGTTCGCATTGCAGGACACGCTGCTGGACGGCTGGCGGAGGTCATGACGGTTGACGTCTGGCTGGTCGTGCTGGCGGTCGTCCTGGTTGTCCTCGCCGGGCTGCTGACGAGCGCGGAGACGGCCATTGCCCGTGTCAGCCGCACGCAGGTCGACGATGCACGCAGGGAAGGCGACCGGCGCGCGGCGCGACTGCTCCTGCTGCTGGAGGACCGGCCCCGGCATGTGAACGTGCTCCTCTTCCTGTCCACCGTCGCGACCGTCACGGCGACCGTGCTGGTCGGGTACGTGTGCGTCGAGGCGCTGCCGGGCGGCTCGACTGCGGGCGCACTTGTCCTGGCGGCCGTGCTGATGGTGGTCGCGTCATATGTCGTCGTCGGCGTAGCGGCCCGCACTCTGGGGCGCCAGCACGCGGAGCGCATCGCCATGGCGGCGGCCGCTCCGGCGCGGCTGCTGGCGACCATTCTCGGCCCCCTCGCCAGCCTGCTCATCCTGCTCGGAAATGCCCTGACTCCGGGCAAGGGCTATCGCGAGGGTCCGTTCGCCTCGCAGGCAGAGTTGCGCGAGATGGTCGACCAGGCTGAGGCCGACGACCTGATCGAGGACGACGAGCGGCAGATGATCCACTCCGTGTTCGAGCTCGGTGACACCTTCGCCAAGGAGGTGATGGTGCCGCGCACGGAGATGGTGTTCGTCGAGCGCACCAAGACACTGCGCCAGGCCATGTCGCTCGGACTTCGGTCCGGGTTCTCCCGTATCCCGGTCATCGGGGAGAACTCAGACGACATCGTCGGCATCGTCTACCTGAAGGACATCGTCCGGCGGGTTTTCGAGCACCGTGAGGCCGAGCAGTCAGAGCGCGTCGAGTCCCTGATGCGCGTGCCGTACTTCGTGCCTGACAGTAAGCCCGCCGACGCCTTGCTGCGCGATATGCAGTCGGCTCGCGTGCACATGGCAATCGTTGTCGACGAGTACGGCGGCACGGCGGGGCTCGTCACGATCGAGGACATCCTCGAGGAGATCGTCGGCGAGATCGCCGACGAGTACGACACCGCCGCGCCCGAGGTGGCCGAACTCGCCGATGGCGCATTCCGGGTCCTCGCCCGCATGCACGTGGACGATTTCGCGGACCTCATCGACATCGAGATCGACTCCGAGGACGAGGGCATCGACACGGTTCTCGGGTTCGTCGCCAAGCGACTGGGCCGGGTGCCGATTCCCGGTGCCAATGTCGAAGTCGACGGCTGGCGCCTGACGGCGGAACAGGGTGCGGGTCGACGTAATCGCATCGGAACCGTGCTGGCCCAGCGGGTCGTCCTCGAAGACGTGCCGACTGTCGAGGCCGACGATGTCTGATGAGCTTGACGCTGACGACGCGAAGCTCGTGACGCTTGCCCGTGGTGCTCGTGGTCGTGTCGGTGCTGCCTCCGGCGCTGCTGTGCGCGACGAGACCGGCCGCACGTATTCGGGCGCCGATGTCACCCTGCCGTCGCTGTCGGTCTCGTCGCTGGCCCTGGCCGTCGCACAGGCTGTCGCTGCCGGAGCCCGTGGCGCCGAGGCCGCCGTCGTCGTGGGTCCGGACCCGACCCCTGCCGATGTGGATGCGTTCCGCGACCTGGCCGGCCAGGGTGTCGCACTGCTGGTGTGCTCGTCTGATGGCATCGTGCGCACCCGGCTGACCACGTGACCCCGAAGGCGAGGGCGGCACTCGCCGTCCTTGGCGCAGCCCTCCTGTTCGGCACCACGGGCACGATTCGGCAGTTGCTGGCTCCCGATGCCCCCGGCCCCGGCGTCGCCGCACTGCGTCTGATCGTCGGAGCCGCCGGATTGGTCGCGTTCGTCGTCTGGTGTCGCGATGGGGCATCGCTCGTGGCCCTGTGGCGGCGACCCCGCGTCTGGCTCATGGGCGTTGCCGTTGCGGGTTATCAGGCGTTCTTCTTCATCGGCACGGCACGGACTGGTGTGGCGGTTGCCGCGCTCATCGCGCTGGGCAGCGCTCCCTTCCTGTCCGGACTGCTGGGGTGGGCGCTGCGTGAGGGTGCGCCGGGCTGGGCCTGGGCGGCCAGCACGTTCATCGGAGTTCTCGGCCTCGGCCTGCTGGTCGGGGGCAGTCTGAGCAGTGGTGACGCCCTGGGCATGCTGTCGGCTCTGGCGGCGGGAGCCAGCTATGCCGTGTTCACCGTCGTCGGAGTGGGCCTGTCGAGAGAGGGGTTCAGTGGGAGTTCCGTCCTGGCCTCGTCCTTCTCGATCGGAGCGGTGATCCTCATCCCGGCGGTGTTCGTGTCCACCTGGTGGCTGACGCCGGGCGGCATGGTGGTCGTGCTGTGGCTCGGCCTCGCAACGACGACCGTCGCCTACCTGCTGTTCGGGCTCGGGCTGAAGGTCCTGCAGCCCGGGCACATCGCGACGTTGACCCTGTTCGAGCCGGCAGTGGCGACCATTCTCGGTGTGGTGGTCCTGGGTGAGCCGCTGGCCGCAGTGGGGTGGGTCGGGTGCCTCCTGGTCGTCAGTGCCATAGCGTTACTGGGGATCGCCGAGAATCGGCGGGAACCGTCGAGCGCTGGGCAGGAGGCCGTGGCATGACCAGCCCGATCTTCCGCAGCGGATTCGCCTGCCTCGTCGGTCGTCCCAATGCGGGCAAGTCGACGCTGACGAATGCCATGGTCGGTCGGAAGGTCGCGATCACGTCCGACCGTCCGCAGACGACGCGACGGGTGCTGCGCGGCATCGTCAACCGCCCCGACGGGCAGCTCATCATGGTCGACACTCCGGGCCTGCACCGACCGCGGACCCTGCTCGGTGAGCGGCTGAACGATCAGGTGCGCGAGACGTGGTCGAGTGTCGATGTCGTTGGCCTGTGCATCCCGGCGAATCAGTCGGTCGGTCCGGGAGATCGCTTCATTGCCACCGAACTGTCGCATCTGCGCCGCAAGCCGATCGTTGCGATCGTGACGAAGACAGACACCGTGAACAACGCGATCCTGGCGGAACGCCTGGCCGAGGTTGCCGAACTAGCGGAGCAGATCGGATTCGAGTGGACGGAGGTGATCCCGCTGTCTGCTCGGACGGGCGATCACGTCGTCCTGCTTGCCGAGCGGCTGATCTCCCATATGCCCGAAGGGCCGGTGCTCTTCCCCGAGGGCGACGATGACGAGGGGCAGACCATCGAGGTGGCTGTTGCGGAGCTGATCCGCGAGGCCGCGCTCGACGGAGTCCAGGACGAGTTGCCGCATTCGATCGCCGTCGTGGTCGAGGAGATCGAGCCACGCCTCGATCGGCCAGCCGACCGGCCGCTGACCGATGTGCGGGCATCCCTGTTCGTCGAGCGCGACACCCAGAAGGCGATCGTCATCGGCAAGGCCGGTTCGCGGCTCAAGCAGGTGGGCACCCGCGCGCGCCGCGAGATCGAGCTGCTGCTGGGCGTGCCGATCTACCTCGACATCCGGGTGAAGGTCGCCAAGGACTGGCAGAAGGACCCCAAGCAGCTCCGCCGCCTCGGGTTCTGACGGGGAGCAACGCCAGCGCCCGGGACCAGCAGCGACCGGGAGAAGTGGCGACCGGGAGAAGTGGCGACCGGGAGAAGTGGCGAGAAACCCCCGAAGCACAGCTGTTCCTGGCCGTTTCTCCCGCAATGC
>CAJAKT010000503.1 GCA_903940375.1 uncultured bacterium
CCCCCACTACTGGCCACTCGCGAGGTGTTGGTGGGAGTTAGGCGGGGCGGAACGAGTCGTGCACGACGGGCTGCGCGTGCTTGATCATCACGTGGTGGGTAACGGTGTATTCGAGGACGGCCTCGTGGCTCATGTCCTTGCCGAACCCGCTGCCCTTGACCCCACCGTGCGGGGCCTCGCTGGCGATCGGCAGATGGTCGTTGACCCACGTGACTCCGGCCTCGATGCGGTGGCTGACCCGCAGCGCCCGGCCCACGTCGCTCGTCCAGACTGAACTGGCGAGACCGTAGCGGCTGTCATTGGCAAGGGAGACCGCATGGTCCTCGTCGTCGAATGGCACGACGACGAGTACGGGCCCGAACACCTCGCCCTGAACGATCTCGCTGTCCTGTCGGGCATCGACGATGACGGTCGGCGGGTAGAAGGCGCCCGGTCCGCCTGGTAGATCCCCGCCGACGGTGACGCGTGCGCCGGCTTCGCGAGCACGCGTGACGAATCCGTGGACACGATCGCGATGCTCAGCCGAAACCAGCGGGCCGATGTCGGTCGACGGGTCCAGCGGAGCGCCGAAGTGCACGGATGCCATGGTCGCGGAAAGGGCGTCCACCACGTCGGCGTAGCGCTCGCGCTGCACGTAGACGCGGGTGGCCGCCGTGCAGTCCTGCCCGGTGTTGTAGGTAGCGCCCAGAGTGATCGCGCGGGCGAGCTGGTCGATATCGGCATCGGCGAAAACGACAGCCGGTGCCTTGCCACCGAGTTCCAGATGAACACGCTTCGCGGACTCGGCGGCAGCCGACATCACGGCCTGACCGGTGCGGGACGAGCCGGTGACGGACACCATGCGCACGTGCGGATCGCGCACGAGGGCCTCGCCCACATCGGCACCACCTGTGACGACGTTGAAGACGCCCGGCGGCAGTCCCGCCTCGCGAGCGAGTTCGGCGAGCCGCAGCGTGCTGCGCGGGGTAGCGGGCGCGGGCTTCAGGACGATGGTGTTACCGGCGGCGAGCGCCGGCCCGAGCTTCCAGATGGCCATGACGAGCGGGAAGTTCCACGGCGCGATGCTCCCGACGACGCCAATGGGCCGCCTGATCAGCATTGACGTGTATCCGCGCGAGAGGACCCCGGCACCCGAGCCTTCGAGCGACCGCGCGGAGCCGGCGAAGAAGCGCAGGTTGTCGGCTGCGAAGGGCAGTTCGCCATCGGCGAAGACGGCGCGCGGCTTGCCCGAATCCTCGACCTCGAGCCGGGTGAGTTCGTCGACATCGGCTTCCATCAGATCGGCGAGTCGAAGCAGAATGCGCGCTCGTTCGCCTGCTGTCTGTTCTGCCCATGCCGCTCCCGCCTGCTGCGCGGATCGGGCCGCATCAGCCACGTCGGCAGGGCTGCTCTGCGACACCTCGGCCACCGCCTCGCCAGTGGCGGGGTCGACGATGAAACCGGTCTGGCCGGCTCCCGGGCGTGCCTGCCCGTCAATGTACGTTCCATCGATCATCGCCATGTCGCACTCCTCAACTGTTGAACCCCACACCGAGTGAATCGAGCAGGCGCAGCCAGGCGCCCCGATGTCCGCTGACGTCCTCGCGCGCGAGGGCTGCCCGGGTTGCCTGCACGACCGGATAGCGCAGAGGCTCGGGAGGGAACGGCACCGGCTTGCGTTGGACCATCTGCAGGCGCGTCCGCTCGGTGTGCTCGCCGGTAAGCAGGTCAAGTGCGACGCGCGCGCCGAATCGTGATGCCGCGACACCGAGCCCGGTGAACCCGACGCTGTAGGAGACCCGTCCACCGAGCGCCGTGCCGAACACCGGAGTGAATCGTGACGTGGAGTCGATGAGTCCGGCCCAACGGTGAGTGAACCGCAGCCCCTCAAGCTGGGGGAATGTCTCGGCGAACTGACGTGCGAGCAGGGCATGGGACGAGTCGCGCTGCTCCCTTTCGGCATCGGTGCGGTTGCCGAAGTAGTAGATCGCGTCGTAGCCGCCCCAGAGAATCCGGTCGTCCGGGGTGCGGCGGTAGTAGTGGAACTGGTTGCCGACGTCGGTGAGGCCCTGGTTCTGCTGCCAGCCGATGCTCGCTAGGGCAGTGGGCGAGAGCGGCTCTGTGACGAGAACGTGATCGTAGATCGGCAGAACGCGCAGGCGCAGCCGTCGGAGGAGTGGTGGGTACGCATTGGTGGCGAGCACCACTCGGCTCGTGCGCAGGCTGCCGCGGTCAGTCGAAACCTCGACGCCATCGCCGGCTGATCGCAGACCGCGGACAGCGGTTCCTTCGTGGATTCGAATTCCGCGTCGAAGCGCTGCCGCTTTCATGCCCCAGCACAGTGCTGCCGGGTCGACCAGGCCACCGCCAGAGCGGACCCGCATGCCGCCGAGATAGGTCGGGGAATTGACGTCGGCGCGCATCTCATCGAGATTGAGGATCTCGGCATCCTCGCCGTACTGCCGATGGAGGGCAGCGGCTGCACGGAGTTGCGCCATGTGATGGGGCTTGGTCGCGACCGCGGTCTTGCCGCACATGCGCAGCCCGGCATCGATGCCCTCTGCCGCGGCGAAGGCCTCGATCTCCTGCAGGTTCTCGCGGCCAAGCCGTAGGAGGGCGTCGAGTTCGTCCGGCCACAGTTCGAGTCCGTGGGCAATTCCGTGCGTGAGCGACTCGGAGATGAACCCGCCATTTCGGCCCGATGCGCCGTACGCGATCTGCTCGGACTCCATGAGGACGACGTCGAGTGCCGGATGAAGCGCCTTGGCCTCGATCGCGGCCCAGAGCCCGGTGAATCCGCCGCCGACAACGAGAAGATCGCAGGTCGCGCGTCCGGTCAGCGGCTCGCAGGACTCCGGTGCATCGCTCCGATCCGTCCAGAACGATGCGGGCTCCGCGTCCCGCAGCGCGTCGGCGAGGGGATGGGTTGCTGCGGTCACGCCTCCTCGCCAAGGATGACGGCCTTCTCCGGGCTCCAGGCGAGGTGCACCTGTGCGCCGCGCTCCACGGCCGTCGTGCCCTGACAGGTCACGATGATGGGGGTGGCGTGGCCATCGACGTGTACGGCAATCGTCGAGGAGCCACCGTAGAACTGGATGTCGATGACGACGCCCGCGAGCAGTGCCGCCGCCGGCTCGCAGATCTCGATGTCCTCGGGACGCACCACAAGAGTGGCGAGGGAGGTGGCCAGCGGCCACGGTGCGTGTCCGGGCAGGATGCCGACCCCGTCGACGTCGATGCCCGCGTCTACACGGTTGCCCGCGAAGGTGTTGCTGGATCCGATGAAGTCGGCCACGAACATGGTCCGTGGACGCTGGTAGAGGTCGACGGGAGTGTCGATCTGCTGGACCCTCCCGGCCGACATGACGGCGATGCGGTCGGCCATCGACATCGCCTCCTCCTGGTCGTGGGTCACGACGACGAAGGTGATGCCGACCTCATGCTGGAGGCGCTTGAGCTCGAGCTGCATTTCGGACCGGACCTTCCGGTCGAGAGCGGACAGCGGCTCGTCGAGCAGGAGCAGCTTGGGTCGCTTGACGATGGCTCGGGCAAGGGCAACTCGCTGCCGCTGGCCGCCTGACAGCTGGGTCGGTCGGGTGCGCGCCTTGTCGGTCAGGCCCACGGTGGTGAGAACGGCGGCGACGCGGTCGCGCACCTCATCCTTCGGCAAGCCCTCCCTCTCGAGTCCGTAGGCGACGTTCTTCTCAACCGACATGTGCGGAAACAGTGCATAGGACTGGAACATCAGGTTGATGGGTCGCTTGTTGGGCGGCAGTGCGAGGAGGTCGAGACCGCCCAGGGTCACGGAACCGCTGTCGGGCTCAGAGAATCCCGCAAGGACACGCAGCAACGTCGTCTTGCCGCAGCCGGACGGGCCCAGCAGGGCGAAGAACTCGTTCTCGCGGATCTCCATGCTGACGGAGTCGAGGGCGACGACATCGCCGAATGAGCGGCTGACGCCCTCGATGCGGACGAGCGGAGCATGCACGGCATTCATACGGAGTCCGTAAGTCGGGTGATGCGCTGGGCAGCGATCACGACGGTGAAGGAGACGAGGAGCAGGACAGCGGCAAGTGCGTTGATCTCGGGCGTGACGCCGAAGCGAACCATGGAGTAGATGACGATCGGGAGGGTCGGTGTGCTGGGTCCGTCGGTGAAGAAGGCGATGACGAACTCGTCGAGGGAGAGGGTGAACACGAGCAGCGCCCCAGCAATGATCGCGGGGGCGAGAGATGGCACCGTGATGCGGAAGAAGGTTGCGGTCGCTGACGCGCCGAGGTCACGGCTGGCCTCCTCGAGGCTCGGGTCGACCTGCCCGAGTCGTGCGGTGACGACCGCGGCCACGAAGGCCAGGCCGAACACCACGTGGGCGAGCAGGACGGAGTGGAGGCCGAGGGTCATCCCGACGGCGCTGAACATGACAAGGAGCCCGATGGCAAGAGCGAGGTCAGGGACGATGGCGGGGGTCAGGGCGTAGGCCTCGAGCACGGCGGACCGGGTGTAGCGCGCGAGCCCGATGGCCAGGAGCGTGCCCAGGACGGTGGCGATGATGGTGGCGCCGACGGCGACGACCATCGTGTTGAGGAAGCCCTGTCGGACGGCGGTGTCCTCCAGCAGCGTCCCGTACCAGCGCAGGCTGAAGCCAGTCCAGGTGAACGGCATCTTGCTGGAGTTGAAGGACATCACGACGACTACCGCAATGGGGATGTAGAGGAACGCGTACGTCAACAGCAGCGGCAGGCGGAGCCACCCGAGGCTACGCATGGGCGCGTGGTCCGTTGATGCGGCGGGAGACCGCTGCCTGTAGTGCGAACAGCAGGATCAGGAACGTCACCATCGTCAGGGCCAGCACGGCGCCGAACGGCCAGTCGCGTGCCTTGAGGAACTGATCGCGAATGAGGTTGCCAACCATGACGGTCTTCCCGCCGCCGAGCAGTTCAGGGACGATGAAGTTACCCAGGCTGGGGACGAAGACGAAGATCGCGCCGATCATCGCTCCCGGGAGCGAGAGGGGGAACGTCACGTCGAAGAAGGCACGGATCCGGCTGGCACCGAGATTCGTTGCCGCCTCGAGCAGTGACCAGTCCATGCGCTCGAGGGATGCATAGAGGGGCAGGATCATCAGGGGCAGATAGGCGTACAGCAGGCCCACGATGACCGCCCCGCGGTTGTAGAGCAGGCCGATGGGCTCATCGCGCAGGCCGGTTGCGAGCAAGGCCTTGTTCAGCGGGCCCTCGGAATTGAGGAGGACGATCCACGCGTACGTGCGGATCAGGAAGTTACTCCAGAACGGCAGCACCACCAGGACCAGCGCGATAGTGCGCCAGCGGCTGGGCATGCGTGCGATGGCGTAGGCGACGGGGTAGCCGATGAGCAGGGCCAGCACCGTGGTGGTCGTGGCGATCAGCAGGGAGTTGCCCAAGACCTGGAGGTACACCGGATCGAGCGCGCGGGTGAAACTCTCCAGTGTCAGAGGCAATCGGACGCCGCCGAACCGGCCGCGTGTGAGGAAGGCATACGACACGATCAAGGCGATCGGGATCGCCATGAAGGCCGTGACATAGAACAGCCCGGGTCCGAGGAACAGCGCACGCGAGCCGAGGGCGCGGCGCTTGTGTGCGCCGCGCCCCCTGCTGGTCGTTCCTGCTGGTGATGTCACGATCAGCCGGACGTGACCTCAGTCGCGATCTTCGTGTAGGCCGAGCTCTGCTCGCCGAGGTCGACGATGGCCTCCTCCTTGAGAAGCTCAGCCGGCGTCATGCCCATGTTGGGGTACGCGGCTGACATGCCAGCCACGGCCTCGGTCTCCATGGCGGCCTGGTTCGGCACCTTGTAGAGGATGTTCTCGGCAACCCAGGCGTGGTTGGCGGGATCCAGGATGTAGTTGATGAACGCCATCCCGGCCTCCTTGTTCTTGGAGGACTTGAGCACCACCATCGTGTCGGACCACAGGTCGCTGCCCTCCTTGGGCACGACGAACTTGATGTTCGGGTCTTCGGCGATGCCGTAGTTGCACCAGCCGTCCCACGCTTCGACCATGGTGGCCTCGCCGGACACCAGACGCGTGTAGAACGTCGTGTCGTCATAGGCCAGCAGGTCGGGCTTCTGCGCGAGTGTGAGTTCCTTCGCTGCGGCGAGCTCGTCGGCGTTGGTGGTGTTGATCGAGTAGCCCAGCGACTTCAGCGCGGGCAGCAGCAGCCAGCGCTCGGTCGACAGCATCGTGATCTTGCCCTTGTTCTCGGCGGCCGGCTTGAGGATGTCGTTCCAGCTCGTGGGCTCGGTCGGTACGAGGTCGCTGCGGTAGCAGATGCCGGTGGTGCCCCAGGTGTACGGAACCGAGAACTTGTTGCCCTTGTCGAAGGGCATCTGGGTGGCCTCGGGGTACAGGTTCTTCAGGTTCGGGATGAGCGCCGGGTCGATGGGCTCGAGCAGTCCGGCATCGTTGAGGGCCTGGGCGTACTGACCCGAGACGAAGGCGACGTCGATTCCGGAGTCTCCTCCTGCGGTGAGCTTGCCCATGATCTCCTCGTTGGTCGCGTGATTGGCGATCGTGAGGGGTGCACCGACGGCGGTCTGGAACTTGGCGGGGAGATCCTCGGGGTAGTAGCCCGCCCAGTTGGAGACCGTGAGGGTCTGCTTCGTCAGGTCGGCCTTCGGGTCGAGCGTGGAACCTGCGGCCGCGCTGCCCGCATCGCTCGAGGTACTGCCTCCGCATGCGGCCAGCAGGAGAGCCGCGCTGACCGCGATCGCTCCGGCGACTCCAGACCTGCGCATGGTGCCTGCGCCTACTCGCATCTGCTGACTCCCATCCGGCGCGCTTCCGCACCGACCTTCAACTCCGGACCCATTGCCCGAGGATGGGTGAGGATTGCACATGAATCCAAAGACGTGCAAGCGAATTTCCCCACGAAACACAACCGTTATGCAAATTTGTTGAATTTGAATTCAACGCCTTGTGAGGCGCGTTAGGGTACGGGTTCGACGGCGGGAGGAGGTGCGATGGCACGCGCGAAGAGCACGCGACGGACCGATCTGCTCGAGGCGGCGCAGCGCGCGATGGCCGAGCATGGAGCGGGTGTGCGCCTCAATCAGGTCGCCGAGGAGGCCGGCCTGACATCAGGCGCCATCCTGTACCACTATCCCGATCTTCAGGACCTGCTCGTTGACGCCAACCGTGCCGGCATGGAGCGCTTCCACGATGCCCGGCTCAAGGCCCTCGAGGGCATCACCGACCCGGCGCAGCGGCTTGTCGTGACCATCACCTCGGGGCTTCCGATCGACGAGGACGACGAGGAGGTCCGCCTCCTGTGCGCCCTGGGCGGTGAGGCTGCCCGCAATACCGTGTACGCCGTGCTGCTTACTTCGCTCTACGACCGCCAGGTCGCGATGTACCAGGCCATCCTTGAGTCAGGCGCCGCGCAAGGTGAGTTCGTCCTGTCAGGTGACGCCCTGACAATCTCGCGCAATCTCGTAGCACTCGAGGATGCCTACGGATACCGGATCATGGCGGGGCACCCCACGCTCGACCATGATGCCTGCGCCGAACTGATCCTGAACTACGCCCGACTCTCCACCAACCATCCCCTGCCCACGGAGCTGTGATGACCGACCGCCCGATCACCGTCCTGTTCATGCCCGAGTCGGCCTACGGACCGACCAACCAGTGCATCGGCATCGGCAAGGTGCTCCTGGATCGCGGCCATCGCGTGGTCTTCGCAGCGGAGGCGTCGTGGCAGGGCAAGTTGGCGCCGATGGGATTCGTCGAAGACCTCGTCGACCTCGCACCCCCGGCCGATGCGGGCGATGAGGACGCCGCGGGCGAGCAGGACGCCGGGCAGTTCTGGAAGGACTTCATCCGCGACACCGCACCGGAGTTCCGCAAGCCGACGGTTGACCAGTTGTCGACCTTCATGGCTCCTACATGGCAGGCATTGATCGACGGAGCCATGTTCTGCGAGCCGCAGCTGAAGGAGATCATCGAGCGGGTGCGTCCGGACGTCATCGTCGAGGACAACGTGGTCTGCTTTCCTGCGCTCGTCACGGCCGACGCTCCGTTCGTTCGGATCGTGTCGTGCAATCCCCTGGAGGTGCCCGGCGCCGACATTCCCCCGGCCTACTCGGGCCTGCCGAGCGACGACCGATCGGAGTGGGCGTCGTTCCGGGCGGAGTACGACCGCACACATCGCCCGATGTGGGAGACCTACAACGCCTGGGTGCTTGCACAGGGGGCACCGGCTCTCCCGGAGCTGGAGTTCATCCACGCGTCCGAGGTAGCGAATCTCTACGTGTACCCCGCGGAGGCCGACTACACGTCGCGGCGTTCCCTCGACGAGTCATGGCACCGAATGGACTCGAGCGTGCGCGAGACCGACGGTGACTACGAACTCCCGTCGGCTGTCCGCGATCGTCCCGAGGGCAGTGCGCTGGTCTACCTGTCGCTGGGATCACTGGGCGGCGCCGATGTCGACCTCATGCGCCGGCTCATCGACGTGCTCGGTCGAACACCACACCGCTACATCGTCAGCATGGGTCCGCAGGCGGCCGAGTTGGTCCTCGCCGGCAACATGGTCGGCTCTGAGTTCCTGCCGCAGACCAAGGTGATTCCGCAGGTCGACCTGGTGATCACCCACGGTGGAAACAACACGACGACTGAGGCCTTGCACTTCGGCAAGCCCATGATCCTGCTCCCGCTGTTCTGGGACCAGTACGACAACGCTCAGCGCATCGATGAACTCGGCTTCGGGGTGCGGCTGTCGACATACGCGTTCACCGAGGAGGAGATGGCGGCCGCCCTCGATCGGCTGTTGTCCGACGCAGACCTCCGGGCCCGGCTTGATCGCATGGGAGCGGAGATCCGTGCGCGAGACGGAGTCCGTCGCGGCGCCGATGTGATCGAGTCCGTGGGTCGGGCACACGCCGAGGGCGCGTGACGGCACTCGAATCGGCAGTGCAGGCGGCCGAGGCGGCCGACCTGCTGCCTGCTCGTCGCGCAGATGAGGCCGCCCGGATGGAGCGGCCGTTCACCGTGGTGACCGATGTTGTCCTGGGTGCATCTGCGGTGGCCGGTGAGCCGGCCCGTTACCTGCTCATCGAGGATGCCAGGGGGGTGAGGTTCGGGGTCCCGGGCGTGATCGAGCACGGATGCTTCCGTCGTGCTGTGCCGGGTGACGGTGTGACGGCGGCCCTCGGGATGCTGCTGGCCGATGGTGTGAACGCGAAGGGATTGCGGATCACCCGATTCCCGCCCGTCGCGACAGGAGCGATCGAGCGCTCAGTCGACGTCGATCAGACGAACGAACTGGTCGTCCTGGGTGAGCAGATCGTGGTCAAGTGGTTTCTGCATCCCATGGATGAGGAGCAGCCAGCGCCCATGCGCCTTGCGGCACTGGCCCGTTCGGGGTTCCGGGGCACGCCGCGACTCGTCGGTCTCGTCGAGGCGGCGACGGCGGGATCTCTCGTCGCCATGGTGACCGAGTACGTACCTGACACACGTGATGGGTGGGAGTGGGCAGTCGAGGATGTTCGCGAGTTCGCGAGTGGTGAGGGCGAAATCGCACTGGATGCACCGCGGGCAGTCGGTGGCCTGGTAGCCGCGATGCACCTGGGTCTCGCCACTGCTGGTGAGGCCGATGCCGACGAGACGGACGTGCAGCGCTGGGTGATGCAGGCCCTCGCCGACGTTGAAGCAGCAGACCTGGATCCCGAACTGGACGGAGCCGTTCGCGAACTCCTCACGCCGCTCGAGCACGCGGTAGGAAGCGCTGTCATCGGCACCCATGGTGATCTGCACATCGGACAGATCCTTCGTAGCGACACGGGGGAGTACTACGTCATCGACTTTGACGGGAGCCCCATGCTCGATGTGGTGGAGCGGATGCGGCCCGCGCCACCGGCAGGCGATGTCGCGGGCATGCTGGCATCGCTGGACCATGTCGGGCGAGTGGTCCTGCATCGATCGCCCGATCTATCCACAGCAGCGCGTGAACGCGTGCTCGAGTGGATCGAGGCAGCCCAAGGCGCCTTTCTCGACGCGTACCGATCCGGATTGCGGTCAGCGGGTCGCCTCGATCTGCTGAACGAGGCGCTCCTGCTCCCATTCCAGGCTCTGCAGGAGTGCCGCGAGTATGCCTACGCTGCTCGCTACCTGCCGCACTGGCGCTACGTACCGGAGTCCGCCCTGCCTGCCCTGCTGACACGAGGAGCCCGATGATCCCGGACCTTTTCATGGTCGACCTCGAGCGAAAGCCGGAGGTATTGACCGCTCTTGCCGAAGCCCTTCGAGCAGAGGATCCGTGGGCTGGAGCGCCGATCGCGAGCACCTCGCACATCGTTCTGCTGGGCATGGGCTCATCGCACTATGCCAACTGCGTTGCGGCAGCCCGGATGCGCGCTCGGGGTATCGACGCGGTGGCCGAGCTGGCCAGCAGCGACCTCATGCCGGCCGTGTCGGACCGCACGGTTGTGCTTGCCGTGTCGGCCAGCGGAGGTTCGGCGGAGACGCTAGATGCGGTCTCGGGCTACCTGGATCGGTGTCCCGTCATAGCGCTGACGAATGTCGATGCCTCGACGATCACCGATGGGGCCGCATACGTCGTTCCCATGCTCGCTCAGGTTGAGGCAGGAGGAGTCGCCTGTCGGTCCTTCCAGCACACGCTGGCCCTCCTGCTCGCACTTGAATCGCGGCTCGTCGGCACGGGCGACATCCCGGCACTTGTGCGGGCCGCCGCCGCGGCCTCGACTGACCTGCTGGAGCACCAGGATGCGTGGCTGCCGCCCCTGATTGCCAATGCGATCGGCCCGGATGGCACGCACCTCGTTGCCCCGGCCCGAAGGCTTTCGTCGGCTCTGCAAGGTGCACTGATGCTGCGAGAGGGTCCGCGGCTCCCATCCGTGGGATGTGAGACGGGCGACTGGAGCCACGTCGACGTGTACCTGACGAAGACGACGGACTATCGCATGATGCTGTTCGGCGGCTCGCGTTGGGAGCCGGAACTCGAACGTTGGGTCCGCGAGCGGGGGTCGCGGCTCGTCAGCATCGGGGCGGATGTCGGCGTTGCAGCTCAGGTCATCCGGTATCGCGGCGACGAGGATGACGATGTGCGGCTGCTTGCTGAGATTCTCGTTCCTGAACTTCTGGCGGCAGCGGCGTGGTCCAGTTGATGTCCATGCACGTGACGCGGCTGTCCGTCACGCCGATCAAGGGACTTGCCCTGCACCATCCCGCATCCATCGAGGTGGATGAAACCGGAGCGATCGGGGACCGGCTGTTCTACCTCGTCGACGATGACGACGTGCTCGTCTCGATCTCGCGCACCGGAGGCCTGGTCGGGCTGCTGGCGGACTACGACGCGGATGCGTCCGTGCTCACCATTCGCGACGGTTCCGACGTCCTGGCACAGGCGCGGGTCGAACTGGGAAGAGCGCTCGAGGCCGACTTCTTCTCGTTCCGGCAGGTGCAGGGGCGGCTCGCGCCCGGGCCGTGGGATGACGTGTTCTCTGCGCGCGCGGGCCGCAGTCTGCGACTCGTGCGTGCTGACGAGACGGGGCACGACGTCGAGCCACTGACACTCCTGGGCGATGCATCGACCGCCCGGCTGTCGGAAGCCGCCGGCGTGGACGATGCCGACGGTCGCCGGTTCCGCATGCTGATCGAGTTCGATGGTGCGACCGCTCACGCCGAGGACGACTGGGCCGGGCGGCAGGTGCGGATCGGCGACGTGATCGTCGAGGTCGGCGATGCCGTTCAGCGATGCGCAGGCACCACGCGCAACCCGCGCACGGGCGACATCGACCTGCGCACGCTCACCTTCATCGGCTCCTACCGCGGCAGGCAGGAGTCGGTCTTCGGGCTCGGCTTCAACTTCGGCGTGTACGCCCGCTGCGTGACTCCCGGCACGATCAGTGTGGGTGACGAACTCACGCTGATCTAGGGGTCAGGTGATCGATGCGTCGTAGATGCTCTGGATCGTGGCATCGAGCTCGGCGTCGAACTCCGCCTCGCTCTGCTGCGCGCTGAGCCCCTCCGTGAGCGCCCGCGAGAAGGAGGCCACGACGCCGGGGTTGCGCGCGAGCAGGGCGTTGGCCTTGTCGCGGCTGTACCCACCGGACAGGGCGACCACGCGCAGGACGCGGGGGTGGTTGACGAGGTCGGTGTAGAAGCCGTCGACATCCGGCAGCGTGAGCTTCAGCATGACGTGCTGGTCCGCTGCGAGCCCATCGAGTTGCGCGACCAGGGCGGTGCGCAGGAGGACTTCGGCGGAGGACTTCTCCGGGCTGTTGATGTCGACCTCGGGCTCGATGATCGGCACCAGGCCGGCGGCCAGGATCTGCCGGCCGATCTCGAACTGCTGGTCGACGACCGCGTCGACACCGACGGGGTTCGCCAAGGTGATCACGGAGCGCATCTTCGTGCCGAACATGCCATGGGCGGTGGCGCGCGCGAGGAGCTCGTCGAGCCCCGGCATCGGCTTCATCACCTTGGCGCCGTCGACCTCGTCGGCCAGGCCCTTGTCGACCTTGAGGAAGGGCACGACCTGCTTGTTCCGCCAGAGGTACTCGGCTGTTCCGATGCCGTCCACTTGCCGTTCCATCGTCATCTCGAACAGGATCGCTCCGAGGATGCGGTCGCCGTTGAAGGACGGGCTCGTGATGATGCGGGTGCGCATCTGGTGGATGAGGTCGTACATCTCGGCATCGCCGGAGTAGGCGGACTCCTCGACGCCGTACAGCCGCAGGGCCTTAGGAGTGCTGCCACCACTCTGGTCCAGGGCTGCGATGAAGCCCTTGCCATCGCGCATCTTCTGGAACATCTCGGAGTTCATGGCTGCCCCTTCGGTCGTGTTGGTAACCACGTTACCCACGAGTGGTCATGGTCGCGAGGCGGAATGACTGCTCAATGTGGCTAGCCCGCAACGACGCGCAACGGGGCCACACGCGGTGGGCCCGAGCTGGTGCGGACGACGAGCGGGCCAGGCCGAAGCAGGCGATCGACAGGTCCTGGGGGAAGCGGACGCCATCTCGCGGCAAGCAGATCCAGGCCCGTCTGCACGCCGTCCCTCGCAGTGCCGACCGGAGTTCGACGAGGTGGGCCACCGTGGTCATCAGTGCGGCGACATCGTCGATCCGCAGGGCATCGATCGCAGGCAGGTCGACGTTGCCGCCGTTCCTCGCCGAGGGGGATGGTCGGGAGTGGCGGTCCACCGCCCGGGGGAGTTCATCTAACCCCGAACCCCTGGCGGTGGACCGGCTGTTCGAGTCCCCCGCCCCCGAACAGGTGGATCGTGTCACAGGGGG
>CAJAKT010000504.1 GCA_903940375.1 uncultured bacterium
GGTCTTCGCCGCGTGCATTTCCCCCACAAGCCGCCGCTCAACGGGGGTGGACGAGGGCGGCGAGGGCGGCCGTCAGGCCGCCGGCCGCCGCCGCACCGGCATCCGCACCCGCACCCGCACCTTCAGCCTCTGACCACCAAGTTGAGTGGCGGGTCGTGGGGGTCTTGGCCGCGTGGATTTCCCCCACAAGCCGCCGCTCAACGGGGGTGGACGAGGGCGGCGAGGGCGGCCGTCAGGCCGCCGGCCGCCGCACCCGCGCCCGCGCCTGCACCAGCGCCTTTGCCCGCGCGGTCAGCCGTCAGGCCGCCGGCCGCCGCACCCGCGCCTGCACCCGCGCCTTTGCCAGCGCGGTCAGCCGCCAGGCCGCCGACATCGCGGACCTGCAGGGGCAGGCCTATGCGCTCCGCCGCCCGCGTGGCCGCACGTTCGAGGTCGGGGGTGCGCCGGCTCGCCAGCCACACCACGCGCGTGTAGTGCCGGAAGTAGTCCGGCAGCAGTTCCGGGTGCCGGTCCAGGCCGAGCTCGCGCCAGACGAGGCGCTCGAAGCCGGCGGCGAGGAAGTCCGTGAGGAAGTAGGTGCCTGGCTCGGCGGCCGACAGCTCGGCAATCACATCGGCACCGGCGTAGACGTCGTAGCAGTGCGACCCAGGCAGTCGGATCAGCCCCAGCCGATCGCAGAGCTCGTCCAACGCGCCGTACGTGCCGCAGTCCGCGTAGCCGATGGCGATGCGCTCGTATCGCGAGGCAAGAGTGCCGATCTGTCCCTCCACGGCCGGTGCGATCTGCTCGGGACGGTTGTGCAGCAGCGGCGGCAGCGGGTGGATGTCGACGGCCCAGCCCTGTTGCTCGCAGATCATCGAGATGTCGACGCTGAGTGCACCGCACGCGATGATCGCGATGCGCGCGTCGTCAGACGGGGAAGGCAAGCTCATCGACGAAGCGATCGTTGAAGTCGGCGCGATCGGAGAGCTCGAGGTATTCGATCTCTCGGATGAGTGCGGCGGCACCATGGCGTTCGGGACCGGAGAGCAGCGACATCTTCGCCCCTTCGCCCGCCACGTTTCCGGCGCTCACGATGCGCAGCACGGGGATGCTGGGCACGAGTCCGATCGCCACCGCGTTGCGCGCCGAGAGGTACGTGCCGAACGAGCCGGCCAGCAGGACCTGCTGGATGTCGGACGGATCGGCGCCGAACTCCTCGACGAGCAGCTTCCAGCCGGTCGAGATGGCCGCCTTGGCGAACTGCAGCTCGCGGACGTCACGCTGGCTCAGGTAGACCGCCTCGTGCTCGTCGGTCTCGGCCGCGAGCACGAAGATCCGCTCGCCGTTCAGTTCCGTCAGCCGTGGCGCAAGCAGCGGAAGGCGCTCGGCCGCCGTCTCCTCGGGGATGAATCGGCCGCTTGCGTCGATGATGCCAACACGAGCGAGCTCGGCAACCGCGTCAACGAGGCCCGATCCGCACAGGCCGACGGGATGGACGTCACCGATGACCTGCAGATGGACGCCCGCGTCATCGATCGTGATGACCTCGATGGCCCCGGGTGCCGCGCGCATGCCGCACTTGATGGACGCTGCTTCGAAGGCGGGACCGGCGGGAGCGGCCGTGGCCATCAGTCGCTCGCCATCACCGAGGACGATCTCGCAGTTCGTGCCGATATCGATGAACAGCCGCAGGCGTTTGTCGCGGTCCATGCCGGTGGCGAGGGCGCCCGCGATGATGTCGCCGCCGACGTAGGCGCCCAGCGCCGGGAACAGGAATGCCCGCGCGCGCGGGTTCAGGACGAAGCCGAGCTCGCTGGCGAGCATGGTCGGATAGGTCTCGGTGGCCAGGATGAAGGGTGCGACGCCGAGCGGCTCCGGGTCGATGCCGAGTGCGATCTGCGTCATGGTTGCGTTGCCAGCGATGGCGACCTCGTAGATCTCGTTCGGGTCGATGTCGGCCTCGGCGCACACCTCAGCGGCGAGCTCGGCGAGCGTCTCGTGCGCGAGCTGCTGCAGCTTGTCGAGCGCATTCGGGTCGAGCATGGTTGCGCTGATGCGGCTGATGACGTCGGCACCGAACGGCTGCTGCTTGTTGAGCATCGACGCCACGGCAAGGGGCGTGCCCGTCGACAGGTCGAGCAGAGTGGCCACGACAGTGGTCGTGCCGAGGTCGCAGGCGATCCCGAAGAGTCGATCGGACGTGTCGCCGGGCTCGACTGCCACGAGCATGTCGTCGACGACGACGGCAGTCACGTCGAAGTTGTTCGCGCGCAGTATTCGCGGCAGGTCCCGCAGGACGTGCGGGTCGATGTTCTCCGTCAGGTCGGTGATCTCGTCAAGGACGCGCCGCGAATCGGGACGCTGGTCGGTGAGGGTGGGATCCGGCATCGTGATGTGGCGCTTGACGACGGACGGTCGCAGGATCACCTGACGGCCGACGCCGACGGTCGCTGCCTTCGGGCGGGTGGTCAGCGGCGGGACATGGATGCGCAGGTCGCACGTGGCATTGGCTATGCAGGCGAGCCGCCAGCCGTCGGCAAGATCGTCGGCGCTGAAGGCCCGGGAGTCCAGTCGGCCGACCGGCACGCTTCCCTCGAGCACCTGCACCTTGCACTTCTTGCACGTGCCGTGACCACCGCATGTGGAGTCGATCGCGATGCCGTTCCAGCTGGCGGCATCGAACACGGACACGCCGGTGGGAACGCGAACGCTCTTGCCGGACGGCTCGAAACTGAGATCGACGCGGGCGACGGTCGGGGGGTGGAGCTCGGTGGACTCGTGCTGGGGGTCCATCAGGGTGTTGTGCTCCCTATTCGGCTGCGGCGGCAGCGGCCTGGCGTGCGCGGTGTGCGGCGATCCAGTTGGCGCCCCACTCATCATTGCCGTTCATGAGATCGGCCGCCCGGACGGCAGTGACGATCTGCGCCGTGCGTGAGTCCATGATCGCACTGGTGAGGCCGGCCGCCATCGCCATCGGCAGGAACACCGAGTTGAGGGTGTGCCGGTCGGGCATGCCGAAGGAGACATTTGAGGCGCCGAGCGTCATGTTGACGCCGACGTGCTCCTTGATCAGCCGGATGGTCTCCAGCGTGCGCACGACCATGGTCGAGTCCGCGCCGATGGGCATGGCGAGCGGATCGATGACGATGTCCTCGATCGGGATGCCGTACTTCGTCGTGGCGTAGTCGACGATCACCTTGGTGAGCTCGAGCCGTCGCTCGGGCTCCTCGGGGATCTCGAACTCGTCATTCGGCAGGGCGATGATCGCTGCGCCGTACTTCTTGACCAGCGGCAGGATGAGATCCATCCGCTCGGTCTCGGCGGTGATCGAGTTGACGAGGGCCTTGCCCTGGTACACAGACAGGCCCGCCTCAAGCGCCTCGACGACGGACGAGTCAATGCACAGTGGCAGGTCGGTGAGCTGCTGGATGAGGGTGACGGCGGCGGCGAGGGCCTCCGGCTCGTCGATCATGGGCGCGCCCATGTTGACGTCGAGCATGGTTGCGCCGCCGGCGACCTGTGCGAGCACGTCAGCCTCGATCGCCGAGTAGTCACCGGCGCGGAGCTGCTCCTGGAACTTCTTACGGCCCGTGGGGTTGATGCGCTCGCCGATGATGCAGAACGGCTGGTCGTGACCGATGGTGATCGTCTTGGTCGCCGAACTAAGCACTGTGTGCATGCTGCTCCTCGAAACGTGGGCCGATGGCTAGGTCTTCCGTGAGTCGTCGAACACTGTCGTCGTGCCGGAAGTCGGTGATGTGGAGTCCGGCAACGCCCGGGATCGAGAGGGCATGCTCGGCAAGCTCGCGGACGAGCTGGTAGGACTCCTCTTTCGGATCCTCACTTGTCGTGACGCGATCGATCGTGGCCGCAGGGACGCTGATGCCGGGGACGCTCTCGTTCATGAAACTCAGAGCGCGGGCAGCCTTGGTGAGGCAGACGGTTGGCAGGATGGCCGCGCGCTCAGCCACGCCATTCGCGACGCACGCAGCCATGAAGGCCTCGAGCTGCTCGGGGCGGTAGTGGATCTGCAACTGCAGGAAGCGGGCGCCGGCATCGACCTTCTTCAGTGCCCGCTCTGCTCGGTACTCCAGCGGGGGAGCCGTGGGGTTCTCGACGGCACCGACGAAGAGATGGGGAGCAGTCTTCATCTTCCGGCCCGACAAGTACATCCCCGTGCCCATGATCGTCGCGACCTTGACGAGCTGAGGTCCGTCAAGGTCATAGACGCGTCGGGCTTCGGGCTCATCCCCGGCCGTGACGTCATCACCGGTGAGCGCGCAGATGTTCTGCACCCCGAACATCGAGACACCGACGATGTCGGACTGGATGGCGAGCCGGTTCTTGTCGCGGCACACGACCTGCAGGATCGGGTTGAAGCCGAGCTGGGTCAGGGCGATCGCCATGGCGGTATTGGATGCGTGCGCGTGCGCCGCGGGGTTGTCGGTGACGTTGATGGCATCAACCCAGGGCGCGAGCTTCTCTGCGGCGGCGCGAATGTCATCGAGGGTGCCGCCGTCGAAGGACGGGAACTCGGCGGTGACGACCGGCCGGGTGCGCGTCTGGCACAGCACCTCGAAGGCGTTCGGCGACGTCGGGCTCATGCGTGCGCCTCCGAGGCAGCCCAGCCGGGCGGGGTCACGCGATCCCGGCCGTTCAGCAGGTTGAGCCAGGACGACTGGCCCTGCAGTGCATTGTTGACCGGCGGCCGGAGGTGATCGAACTCCTCGCGCCACGAGCGGGGGAGCAGCGGCATGTGCTGCGAGCGGTCGTGGGCCTTCACCCAGATGCAGCGCATCTCCGGCACGACCTCGCAGTGGCCGTCCTCGCGCACGCCACCGCAGGGGCCATTGCGGAGAGTCTTCGGGCAGGTCATCGGGCAGGTCATGCCGGTGCTGTGCAGCACGCACTGTCCGCACATGCGGCAGTCCCACACGGGCTTCTTCATCCCGTGCTCGATCAGGGGGAGCAGACCGCCCATGGCGGCTAGGCGTTCACGGATGCGCGACGCTGCGCGATGAGGTCCTTGGCGCGACGCACGGCGGTGGCGGCATCGGCCGCGTAGCCGTCGGCTCCGCAGACGTCTGCGTACTCCTGGGTCACGGGGGCCCCGCCGACCATGATGATCACCTGGTCGCGCAGGCCTGCCTTCTCGATGGCGTTGATATTGGCCTTGAACATGGGCATCGTCGTCGTGAGGAACGCCGACATGCCGACGATGTCGGGCTTGTGCTCCTCGATGCCGGCGATGAACTTCTCCGGCGCAGCCTGGACGCCGATGTCGATGACGTGGAAGCCGGCACCCTCGAGCATGATGTTGACGAGGTTCTTGCCGATGTCATGCACGTCGCCCTTGACCGTTCCCATGAGGAACGTGCCGACCGTCTCGACGCCTGTCTGGGCGAGCAGCGGACGCAGGACATCCAGCGCGCCTGACATGGCCCGGCCGGCGATGAGCATCTCGGGCACGAAGTAGTCGCCACGCTCGAAGCGCGCGCCCACCTCCTCGAGCGATGGGATAAGCGCCTCGAACAGGATCTGCTCCGGAGTCATCCCGATGGAGAGGCCCTCGTTGGTCAGGTCGAGGACGGCGGGTGCATTGCCGATCATCGTCTCGTCATACAGGTTCTTGAGGATCTCGTCGGGGGTCATGCCGCTCCTGCCTTCCGCTGCTTCGTCGATGAGTAGCCGAGTTGTGATGAGAGTGAGCTCGCCTCGCGGACGAGCAGGTCGCCGATCACAGCAAACCGGTCGCGGCCGATGCGGATGGACGGCCCGGACACGGACAGGGCGGCAACGCACGTTCCGTCGGCTGATCGCACAGGCGCGGCGATGGCGACGAGGCCCGGCTCGAGCTCGGAGTCGGCGACGGCCCAGCCCTGCTTGCGCACGCGCGTCAGTTCAGCATCGAGGCGGTCGCGTCCGGCGATCGTCCGGGGGGTGCGGCGCTCCAGGCGTCCGTGGGGGAGCGGCGTGCCCTCCGCAAGGAACACCTTTCCGAGTGCCGTGCAGTGCAGGGGAACGCGCATGCCGACCCAGTTGACATTGCCCATCAGGAAGGTGGAGTCGACCTGGGCGATCTGCTCGACCTCGTGTCCGACGACGACGGCGATGTTCACGGTCTCACCCGTCTGTGCGCTGATCACATCAAGATGGGGAGCAGCGAGGCTGATGAGCTCGTCGTACGGTCGGCTGGCATGTGCGAACCGGGTGAGCACGGAGCCGGGGTGCAGCGTCCCGTCGTCGTCGCGGGCGACGAGTCCGTTGTGCTCCAGGCTCGACAGCAGTCGGGAGACCGTGCTCTTGGCAAGGCCGCTCTCGCGCTGCAGGTCGGTGAACGTCAGCGGCTCCTCGGACTGGAGGACGGTGACGAGAAGGGTGGCCGCTCGGTCGACGGCCTGAGTTCCCGTTGACGCCTGCATGCCACCTCCCGATCCGGACCGACTGCGAGTTCCGCATTATGGAACACAAGTTCCACGCCGAGTGTAGGATCGCCAACACGCCCGGTCAACCGCTTCGGCCTATGCCGACCGACCCGAAGGACGCGCCTGTGTTCGTCAACAACATGCCGCGATACGAGATCCTCTCCGAGCAGGCGATGGAGACCCTGGACAAGGGGTGGAAGCGGATCCTCACCGAGCTCGGGATCGAGTTCATGAAGCCGGAAGCACTTGAACTCTTCCGTGCCGCAGGGCAGCGGATCGAAGGTGACAAGGTCTTCCTCGACCCGGACTTCGTGCTCGAGCAGGTCGCCAAGGCACCGCGTGAGTTCGACATGCAGGCGCGCAACCATGCCAATGACGTGCACATCGGCGGCAACCACATGGTCTTCTCGAGCAACTACGGGTCGCCGTTCGTCCGCAGGGGCGACGTGCGTCGCGATGGCTCGATGGAGGACTTCCGCAACTTCTGCAAGCTCGCCCAGTCCTTCAGTGCGATGGACAGCGTCGGTGGCGTGGTTGTCGAGCCGAATGACGCTCCGCTCGACTCGCGTCACCTCGACATGGTGTCGACGGCACTGATGTACACCGACAAGATCATCATGGGCAACGTCGTGAGCCAGCAGAACGCCCTCGACACGATCGCGATGGGCGAGATGGTTTTCGGAAGCCGCCAGTCCATCGAGGAGAAGCCGTTCTGCATCTCCCTGGTCAACTGCAACTCCCCGCTGCGCTGGGATGACCGCATGCTGGACGCGCAGTTCGAGTACACCAAGGCCAACCAGCCCGTGATCATGACGCCCTTCCTGCTGATGGGGGCCATGTCGCCGGTCTCGATCCCGGCAGCGCTGGTTCAGCAGATCGCCGAGTCACTGTCGGGTATCGCGCTCTCGCAGCTCATCCGTCCGGGTGCGCCGGTCGTGTTCGGGTCATTCCTCTCGAACATCGACATGCAGTCCGGTTCACCGCAGTTCGGTACGCCCGAGTCGGCCATCGGCTTGCTGTGCACGGGGCAGATCGCCCGTCGGTTCGGGCTCCCGTTCCGCACGGGCGGCGGGCTCAACTCCTCGCAGACCCCCGATGCCCAGTCGGCCTACGAGTCGCTGATGACCATGCTTCCTACCTTCCTCGCCGGCACGAACTTCGTCATGCACACGGCTGGCTGGCTCGAAGGCGGCCTCGTGGCGAGCTACGAGAAGTACGTCATGGACGTCCAGGTGCTCGAGTCGCTGCAGCACGAGTTCACGCCGCTCGAGATCGACGAGGACTCGCTGGCCTTCGGCGCTCATGAGGAAGTCGGCCACGGCGGGCACTTCCTCGGCGCGGCCCACACGATGGAGCGGTTCCGCGACTGCTTCTACCGTCCGTTCCTCTCGTCATCCGATAACTTTGAGCGCTGGAACCGACTCGGGGCTCGCGACACCGCGACCCGGGCTGGTGAGATCGCAGACAAGAAGATCGAGGAGTACGAGATGCCGCCGATGGATCCGGCCCTGCGTGAGGAGCTCGAGGCATTCGTCGCGCGTCGACGCGCCGAGCTCGGCGACTGACATGGGCAAGTCCTACGACTACGTCATCGTCGGCGGAGGTTCGGCGGGAAGTGCGGTCGCCAATCGCCTGTCTGCGGATCCATCTGCTTCGGTCCTGGTCCTTGAGGCCGGGCGGCCGGACAGCTGGTGGGATGTCTACCTGCACATGCCGGCGGCACTGACGTTCCCGATCGGCAATCCGCGCTACGACTGGATGTACACGACTGAGCCCGAGCCGTTCATGGACGGCCGTCGCGTCACCCAGGGGCGTGGCAAGGTGCTCGGCGGCTCCAGCAGCATCAACGGAATGATCTTCCAGCGCGGCAACCCCCTTGACTACGAGCGTTGGGGCGCCGATCCGGGCATGGAGTCGTGGGACTACGCCCACTGCCTGCCCTACTTCAAGCGCATGGAGACCTGCCCGACGGGTGCGGACGACTGGCGCGGCGACAGCGGACCGCTCCGGCTCGAGCGGGGTCCGGTCAAGAACCCGTTGTTCGGGGCCTTCTTCGAGGCGGTCCAGCAGGCGGGCCACGCGCTAACCGCGGACGTGAACGGCTATCGGCAGGAGGGCTTCGCCGCCTTCGATCAGAGCCTGCAGCGTGGCCGACGCCTCTCAGCGGCGGGGGCGTACCTGCATCCGGTCATGGACCGGCCGAACCTGACGGTTCTCACGCGCGCCCTTGTCACCCGGGTGCTGATGGATGGCACGCGTGCGACGGGCGTCGAGGTCATCGACCCCACGGGCAATCGGCGCCGCATCGATGCGGGCGAGGTCATCCTGTGCGGCGGTGCGTTCAACTCCCCGCAGCTGCTCCAGCTGTCGGGCATCGGCAATGCCGATCACCTGCGCAGTGTCGGTGTCGATCCCGTTCACCATCTGCCGGGCGTCGGCGAGAACCTGCAGGACCATCTCGAGGTCTACGTCCAGCACACGGCCAAGCAGCCGGTCTCGCTCAACCCGAATCTCAAGCTCTGGAAGCGCCCGTTCATCGGGGCCGAGTGGCTGTTCCTGCGATCCGGCCCGGGTGCCTCGAATCACTTCGAGGGTGGCGGATTCGCGCGGAGCAACGCCGATGTCGCGTATCCGAACCTGATGTTCCACTTCCTGCCGATTGCGGTGCGGTACGACGGCACCGCCCCGGCCGGCGGACATGGCTACCAGGTGCACATCGGCCCGATGTACAGCGACGCGAGAGGCTCGGTTCGCATCACCAGCGCCGACCCCACGGCGGCACCGGCCATCCGGATGAACTACCTCTCGACCGAGCAGGACCGGCGTGAGTGGGTCGAGGCCGTCGCCGTTGCCCGCGAGATCCTCGCCCAGCCGGCGTTCGAGCCCTTCAGCGGCGGTGAGATCTCGCCCGGTCCGGAGGTCAGCACCCCGGAGCAGATCCTCGAATGGGTCCGGCGGGATGGGGAGACGGCCTATCACCCGTCCTGCACCTGCCGGATGGGCACCGACGACATGTCGGTCGTCGATCCGCTGACCATGGGGGTGCACGGCACCCAGGGTCTCCGCGTCGTGGACGCCTCGGTGATGCCGTACATCACGAATGCGAACCTCTACGCCCCGACCATGATGGTCGCGGAGAAGGCTGCCGACCTGATCAGTGGCGCCAATCCGCTGCCGCCTGAGCACGTTTCGTTCTATCGTCACGGTGAACGGCAGGCGACCGCTTAGCGGCCGACCGGCTTCGAAGGACTCACGAGACAAGCGAGGGCACGCACGTTGGCAGACCTGTTGATCGACGGCCGGTGGGTGCCCTCGGTGACGGGCCGCACTCGCGAGATCCGATGCCCAGCCGACGGCTCCCTCGTCGCGGTCGTCGACGAAGCGAGCAGCGACGACACGGTCGCGGCCATCGGCGCAGCGCGTCGGGCCTTCGACGAGGGGCCCTGGCCGCAGACCCCGGCCACTGATCGCTCGGCGCTCCTCAGCAGAGTCGCTGACCTGCTCGAGCGCGACGTCGAGAAGATCGCCCGTGCCGAGTCCCTCGACACGGGCAAGCGCATCGTCGAGGCCCGCTACGACGTCGCAGATGTCGTCCGCTGCTTCCGATACTTCGCCGGGATGGCGCAGGGGCTTTCCGGGCGCGTTGTCCACACGGGTGACGCCGGAGTGCTCTCGCGGATCGACTATGAGCCGGTCGGGGTGTGCGGTCTCATCACGCCCTGGAACTACCCGCTTCTCCAGGCGTCCTGGAAGGTCGGACCGGCGCTCGCTGCGGGCAACACCTTCGTCATCAAGCCAAGCGAGCTGACACCCAGCACGACGATCCTGCTCATGCAGATCCTGCAGGAGGCCGGCCTGCCGGACGGGGTCGCCAACCTCGTTCTCGGAGCCGGGCCCGAGGCCGGCGCGCCGCTGAGCGAGCACCCCGACATCGATCTGGTCTCCTTCACGGGCGGCCTGCTCACCGGCCGACGGGTGATGGCCGCCGCGGCGGCGACCGTCAAGAAGGTCGCGCTCGAACTCGGCGGGAAGAATCCGAACATCGTCTTCGCCGATGCTGATCTCGACGCGGCCCTCGACAATGCGCTGACCGCCGTCTTCCTGCACTCCGGCCAGGTCTGCTCAGCTGGTGCGCGGCTGATCGTCGAGGAGTCGATCCACGACGACTTCGTTGATGCACTGGTCGCGCGTGCGGGCCTGATCCGGCTCGGTGGCCCCTTCGACGGGAATGCGGAGACCGGAACCCTGATCTCTGCTGCCCATCGCGAGAAGGTCCAGCGCTACGTGGATGCCGCCGTGGCCGAAGGCGCGGTCCTGCGATGCGGCGGCACTCCGCCCGCGGATCCCGCGCTGGCCGATGGCTTCTACTTCCTGCCGACGATCCTCGACGGCTGCACGACATCGATGGGCTGCGTCCAGGACGAGTCCTTCGGCCCGGTCATGACCGTCGAGACCTTCCGCACCGAGGACGAGGCGGTAGCGATCGCCAACGACACGATGTACGGCCTCGCGGGCGCCGTGTGGTCGTCCGATGCGAGTCGCGTGCAGCGCATGGCGAGACGCCTGCGGCACGGCACGATCTGGATCAACGACTACCACCCGTACCTGCCGCAGGCGGAATGGGGCGGCTTCAAGCAGTCGGGCGTGGGGCGTGAGCTCGGGCCCACTGGCCTGCACGAGTACCTCGAGGCCAAGCACGTGTACCAGAACCTCAACCCTGCTCCGAGTGGCTGGTTCGCCGGCGCATCGGCCGCGGAGGCGCCTGCATGAGCGATGAGACTCCCGTGTCAGCGGCGGCCGATCCGGCTGCCGCGATATCCGTTCGTGCCCTCTGGAAGGTATTCGGCCCGAGCGCGGACAAGGTTGTCGGCACGCCGCTTGCTGACCTCACGCGCAAGGAACTCCTGAACGAGACAGGGTGCGTTGCGGCGGTTCGCGACGTGTCGTTCGACGTCGCCCCCGGCGAGGTCTTCGTCGTCATGGGGCTCTCCGGGTCGGGCAAGTCGACGCTGGTGCGCTGTCTCACGCGCCTGATCGAGCCAACCGCCGGCAGTGTCCTCGTCAGCGGCGAGGACATCCTCAAGGCGTCTCCGTCCCGGCTGCGGGAGCTGCGGCGCACGCAGTTCTCCATGGTGTTCCAGCACTTCGGGCTGCTGCCGCATCGCCGGGTCATCGACAACATCGCCTACAGCCTCGAGATCAACGGAGTGAAGAAGGAGGCCCGGCACGCACGGGCTAACGAGGTCATCGAACTGGTCGGCCTGCACGGCTACGGGAATTCCTATCCCGAGCAGCTGTCCGGTGGCATGCAGCAGCGTGTGGGCCTGGCTCGTGCACTGGCCGTCGACCCAAAGGTGATGTTCCTCGACGAGCCGTTCAGTGCACTCGATCCGCTCATCCGCCGCGATATGCAGGCAGAGGTCATGCGCCTGCATCGCGATCTCGGCAAGACGATGGTCTTCATCACCCACGATCTCGCCGAGGCGATGAAGGTCGGCGACCGCATCGCGATCATGCGAGACGGGGCCGTCGTGCAGATGGGCACGCCCGAGGATCTCGTCGCGAATCCGGCTGATGACTACGTGGCGGACTTCACGCGTGACATCCCGAAGTCGCACGTGCTGTGCCTGCACGCCATCGCGCGGCCCCTGGCTGACGGCGAGGATCTCGACGGCCCCGAGCTCGACGGCGGCATGGTGATCCGCGATGCCACGCCGACGATCCTGGAAGCCCGTCGTGCCGTGAAGGTGGTGCAGAACGGCCAGTTCCTCGGCGTCGTCACTCCCGATGACGTGCTGCGGCTGATCTCTGGTGATGTCGATGCCGTGACGGCACAAGAGGCGGAAACCGGCCCATGACCCGGGTCAGGGAGCTCCTGCGTCACAAGTGGATCCTCGTTCTCCTGCTCGTCGTGGTGTGGATCGTGCTGGCCACGGTGCTCAAGGGCGTGCACACTCTCGAGCTCCCCACGGCGAAGAACACGCCCGTCACGCAGTGGCTCACCGACTTCGCGTCGTCGATCCGCGGCAATCGAACCGAGAGTCCGGCCTTCGTCTACTTCTTCAACCCGATCCGGGCGACGATCGCTGCGTTCATCGAAGCCATCCGCTCAGTGATCTCCGTGCCGGGCGCGGGGAACGTCATCCCGCTCATCGGCTGGCTCGGCACCCTGTCGATCATCGGCTACATCGTCTACGTCACCTCCAACCTCCGAACGTCACTGCTTTCCATGGGACTGCTCCTCGCCTGCGGCGTCCTGGGCATGTGGACCTTCACGATGGACACGCTGGCAATGACGATGGGTGCCGTCTTCCTGTCACTCGCGATCGGCCTGCCCTTGGGTATCTGGGCCGGGCTGAACGACAAGGTGATGAAGGTGTTCCGACCGGGACTGGATCTCGCGCAGATCCTCCCCACCCTCGTCTATCTCGCGCCGCTCGCTCTCGTCTTCCTGATCGGCATCGCGGCCGCGACGATCGCCACGCTGATCTACAGCATCCCCATCTGCATCCGCATCACTGCGCATGCGGTGCGAAGCCTGCGTGCGGGGCCGGTAGAGGCCGCTGTCTCGATGGGCTCGACCAAGATGCAGCTGCTCCGGAAGGTGCAGCTGCCCATGGCCAAGCAGACGATCATCCTCGGCGTCAACCAGACCACGCTGGCAGCGCTGTCCTTCGTCGTGATCGCTGCCCTCATCGGAGCGCCTGGCCTCGGCAAGCCGGTGGTCGATGCGCTCGTCATCCGCAATGTCGGCGACGGTGTCGTCGCCGGTCTGGCCGTGGTGTTCCTCGCCGTCATGCTCGACCGTGCGACAACGGCGGCCGTCATCAAGAACAACACCTTCGTCCGCGACACCGGAAAGGCGCGCACGAAGCGCCGGATCGGCCTCATCGTCGGCGGAGTGCTGACGATCGTGGCCGTGGTCCTGTCGCGTCAGGTGCTGTGGGCGGCTGTCTTCCCCGAGCAGCTGAACTTCGGCAAGCAGATCGCCAGCGTGGCGGATGCCGTTGCGACGTGGTTCACGACGACGTTCTACTTCTTCACGACGACGTTCAACGAGTACTTCACGGTCACTTTCCTCAACCCGCTCGAGGGCGTGCTGGCGAACTCGCCGTGGTACGTGACCGTCATCATGATTGCGCTCCTCGCGGCCATCATCGGCGGTCGCGGAGTGGCGATCCTGTCGCTGGTGCTCTTGACGATCGTCGTGTTGATAGGGCTCTGGAACGACACGATGATCAGCCTGGCCCAGATCCTGCTGGCCACGCTGCTGACGATGATCATCGGCATCGTCCTGGGCGTGATGGCCGGGCGGAGCGAGCGGGTCGAGAAGGCGCTGAAGCCCTTCCTCGATGCGGGCCAGACACTGCCGGCCTTCGTGTACCTGGTGCCCGTCCTCGCCTTGTTCGGCCCGACCCGCTTCGCAGCGATCGTGTGCGGCGTCTTCTACGCGGCTCCTGTCGTCGTCCGCATGGTGGCCGATGGGGTGCGCGGGGGGCCCCCGGAGATGGTGGAGGCGGCCACATCGGCCGGCTCCACGCCGGTGCAGGTGATCACCAAGGTGCAGCTGCCGGCCTCCAAGAAGTCGCTCCTCCTGGGAGCCAACCAGGGCCTCATCTTCGTGCTCGCGGTCATCGTCATCGGCGGCTTCGTCGGTGCGGGCGGCCTGGGCTACCTGGTCATCGTCGGGCAGTCCAAGCCGGAGCTCGCGGGCAAGGGGCTTGCGGCCGGCCTGGCCATCGTGCTTCTCGGGATCGTCCTCGACCGCATCACCCAGGCAAGTGCCCGCCGATCAGGCAATCCCGGCGGGTGAGGGCAGCGCATGGGCAGACGTGCCCGAACCGAGATGAAATCGCAACGCAGACAGGTCCGAACCCCGCACTCACGTGACTAGCATCAGCCGAGTCGAGTGCACCTCCTGGAGGGAAACCAATGAAGAGAATGGCAACTAAGCAGTTGGGACTGGTGTCCTCGCTGGCCGCCGTCGGCATGCTCCTGGCCGCCTGTGGTGGTGGCGTGAACGACGCCACGACGAGCAGCGCTGCCGCGCCTGCCTCGGAGGCTGCTTCGATGGCTCCGTCGGCATCTGCTGCCGCGTCGGCCGCACCCATGGCCGACTGTGGTGACTGGGGCGTTGCGATGCACGCGTGGGTGGGCTACACCGCCTCTGCACAGGTCGTCACGAACGTCGCCAAGGACAAGCTGGGCTGCAACATCACGCAGACCACCCTGGACGAGGGTGCCACCACCTA
>CAJAKT010000505.1 GCA_903940375.1 uncultured bacterium
CAACACCATCACCCCGCATCGCAACGCTGCCGGAACTGGCGGATTCTGGGAGATCACCACGGCTTCCTGCATCGACTACCCGCAGCAGCAGCAGGTGATCGAGATCGTCGACAATCGCGACGGCACGATGTCGATCTTCACCACCGCACTCGACCACGCAGCTCCGGCGGAGTGGAACGGCGACCTCAGCCCCCTCGGTCTCGCGAGTCTCAGCCGCGAGCTCAGCGCGAACGACTGGGTCGAGTCACCGAGCCTGCGTATCGGCTCGGTGATGGACCGCAACTGCGAGCTGCTCATGCCGGCTCCGATAGACCTGAGTGCCGTCACCGATGCCGCGATCGAGGCGGCGCAGGCCGCCGATCGCGCACGGATCATGGCCTACGAGCAGGGCTGGTCAACGCCATGACGCGGACCACGCCTCGACTCGCAATGACAGGAACGGCAGCGGTCATCGCGGCGATGCTGCTGGTGCTCACCGGCTGCGCCTCGCAGATCAGTGGTCTGGCTCCCGTCGGCGGCGACGCCCTCACCGGCGTGCGGATCGCGGCGGTTGACGTGCTGCTGGAGAACAAGCTCGGGATCCTCGAGGTGCCGGTCTGCACGCAGGTGGCCAAGTCGGTGTCATGTGTCGGCAGTCTCACCGACGGGAGCGTCGTCACCGTCGAGGCCGACATCTCCACCACGCCGGACACCATGACCGTCACCGTGGGCGGGGAAACGATCTACGACGGCGATGTGCAGGCCGTTCTCGACAAGGCTGCGCAGGCCACCGAATGACGACCTATCGCATCTCTGCCCTCGCCTCTGCCTTCGTGCGCATGTGGCGGGGCTGGGCGGTCATCCTTCCGGTCGTCATCGCGAATGCGATTCTGCAGGCGCTGCTCGTCTGGTCAGACCCGACACCGGGCGATGGTGTCGTCCCGATCCTGCTCGCCATCGCCAGCGCGATCATCTTCGTCGTCGCCTATGGCCTCGTCGCCGCCACCGCGCTTCACGTCGCGAGCGGCAAGGTCGGCTGGGCCCAGGCAATCGCGACGGTGAAGGCCAACGCCGGTGGCTACGCGCTGTGCGTCGTCGGCCTGCTGATCGTCGTCGCGATCGGCCGCGCCCTCTACGGGCTCCCCGGCCTGCTCGTCCTGGCGGTCACGCCGTTCTTCCTCCTCGCCGCCCTTGACAGCCAGAAGAACCCCCTCGGTACCAACTTCCGGACCATTGCCCGCCGGCCATGGCGCTTTGTGGTCACGACCGTCATCACCGGCCTGGTGGTCATCCTCGGCTCGCTGATCACCGGATTCATGGCCTTCTTCATCCGCGGGTCCGCGGCCAGCCTGCTCGTCTGGACGATCAGCGGGCTGATCTTGGCCTGGTTCACCACCGCCTGGGCCCTGATCTACCGCAACGCCCATGCTCCAGTTGAGGGTCCAGCCACGGTCGTGGCTGAGACCCCGGCGGCGGCCCTGCCCGAGGGTGATTTGGAGTAACCCCGCCCTCACCCGTATCCTTACGGAGCAACAAGCGACGCGGGGTGGAGCAGCTCGGTAGCTC
>CAJAKT010000506.1 GCA_903940375.1 uncultured bacterium
CGTCTCGACCAAGATCAGTGCCCTCTTCCAGCGCAGGAAGGGCCGCGACTTGTTCGACCTCTGGCTCGCCCTCACCGAACTCAACCTCGATCCTGACGACGTCCTCGAGGCTTACCCGACGTACGCTCCACCTGGCCTCACCTCGATGCGGGCCATCGCCGACCTGCAGACGAAAATGCTCGATCCCACCTTCCGCACCGACATCGCGCCCCTGATCGACCCCTGGCCCAGCGACTACGACATCGACACCGCCGGACAACTCGTGACCGCTCTGCTACTCAGCCGGATCCCCCGCTCATGACCCGACCAGCATCGGCTGCCCTGGCCGAACAGGTCCTGCCACTCATCCGGACGCGTGCCGAGCTGTACCGCTGGCGTGCATCCAACGCGCACGGATCCCAAATGCACGAGGCCGTGGACATCCTCGAGGCGTCGATGGCGTCCACGGATCCCAAAGACGTGTACGCGGTCACCACGAAGGCGATCGCCTCCGCGATGAAGGTCATCGCTCGCGCGGATGACTCCAGCGGCATCATCGGCGACGCATGCAGGCGCCTGCTCGCCCTGCACCCCGCAACTGCACGTGCCGCGCACGCCCCCGCCGCGGCATTGGTGAAGTGGATGGTCACCTTCCAGTTCGACGGCGACGTCGACTACTTCAACCTGGATCCCGTCGCCTACGCGCCTGCACTCGGCGAAATCGGCCTGGCCCGCTACCGAAAGGAGCTCTCGGCCGTAGAGACGAAGCTGGGTCCGCGACCATCAGAGGACGCCCGCTGGTCCAACCCTCACTCCCACGAGTGGTTCGTCCTGGGCTGGAACGAGCAACGCCTGGCCGTGCTCGACCGTGACATCGACGCGATTATCCGCACGCATGCACGCGATCGGCGCGTGGCCGCATGGCTGCAGGACACCGCCGAGGCGTTCGAGGAGATCGGCGAGATCGACCTGGCGATCGACTGGGCGCGACAGGCCGCCGATTTCGATGACGGCCATCAGGCCAAGCGAGCCGCCGACTACCTGGCAGACCTGCTCGCCGCGCACCGACCCGCCGAACTACTCCCGGAGCGACTTGAGGCCTTTAGACGATGGCCCACCTCGAGCACGGCTGCCCAGCTCCACGGTGTCGCCGCAGATGCGTGGCCTGAATATGCCAGCGAGGTCAACGCGCGACTGGCCCCGTTGCCACGAGATGCCGTCCTGTTCACCCTCCTCACGCTGAAGGACCTGCCCCGCGCATGGCAACTCGCGCACGAGCTCCAGCTCGCAGACACCGACGCGTGGTCCCGACTGGCAATGGCGTACGAGAAGGTCGACGCACTCGCCGTCCTTCCTGTCCTCGAGCAACTCGCACGCGGCGACCTCGTCGAGGCCAACGCCAAGGGATACCGCGCAGCAGCCGTCCGACTCGACCGAATGCGAGCAATCGCGACAGGCACCGGTCACGCGGGTGAAGTCGACGAGTTGATCGCGGAACTTCGCCAGGCAAACCGACATCGACCCCGTCTCCAGCAGGAGTTCGACCGGGTCGGGCTGCCGCCTCTCCGCGTGCAATAGGCGTGCAATAGGCGTGCAATAGTGAGCGGTATCGGCAGGGCACGAACGGGCACCGCGCCGTGAGACGAGAAAAGGGAAACTCCTTGCAATGCAAGGAGTTTCCAAGGTGGGGCGGGTCGGGCTCGAACCGACGACGACCAGATTATGAGTCTTCTCGTGCCCACTAGTGACCACTCGTGCCCGCTGACGCCAGTTCGTCCACCCACGCATGGAAGTACGACCGGAGTTCAGGCAGCTCGGCGGCGGCAATCAGGATGTCTTCATTGCGGTAACGGTCGAGTTGGCGCATGGCCGTCGCGAACGCCGCAACGTCGAACCCGAGATCGATGGTCCCGGCCATACTCATCAACTCGTCCCGATCCCAGTGCTGCACTAGGCGGAACAGATCGACGAAGTCGCGCGGCATCGCCCGGTCGAAGAGTGCCAGCAGTTTTCGCGCAGCAAGCTCCTTTGGCGCGAAGGTGGGACCGAGGATCGACATCGTCGGCGGTAGATCCGGTGGGGAGTCCAGAGCGATGTCGACGATGAGCGCGGCCTCTCCTGCGACCGAGAGGCGAACGAAGGTCTCCGACTCCTGCACCATGTCCACCGTCCACTGCTTCTTGACAGCGGCGCGCACGAACGCCTCGACTGCCTTCGCCACGTCGCCGGCCTTGGACGTGAAAGCATCGAGATCCTCGGTCGGGCGATCCGTGAGTCCATGGGCGAGCAGGGCGAGACCTCCGGCCAGCAGGAATGAGCCCGCTTCAGGCAGGGCGAAGAAGACACGGGCAACGTCAGCCTGGAAGGCCGAGATCGAAGCTTCGCTCATCCGGTCACGCCCCCGCGGGCTCGATCCACGAGCGGCTGCCATGCGTGTCTGATTGCGGCGGGCAGGTGCAGGTCGGCCCAGCAATCGACCAGCAGCGCCCCGTCCACCCATCGTTGGATGTCTTGAGGAGATCCTTCAGCCAACACCACCTGGTAGGTGAGGAGCCTTTCGCTCCGCTCGGCAAGGTTCCTCGGGCGCCCCGCCGGGGACCAGTCCACGTGCGGCGGCAGGACGATCGTCCCGAGCGCGGCCTCGATGGGCAGCCGCGGCAACTGGTCGGGCACATAGAAGGGCTTGCCACGCCGGTCGCGATGACGAGTGAACACCGGGTCGGGAACGGCGACGAGGTGCTGGCCGTTCGCAGCAAGGACACGCTCGAGGGTGTCGAGCGTGGGATTGCGGGATCCGCCCTCGTAGGCGGACAGAGTGGGACGTGAGGTACCCGCCCTTCGGGCCACTTCTGCCTGCGACAGGCCCGAAGCACGCCGCGCCTGCGCTACCAACGTCGCCATGACACCTCCGATGTATCTGAAACGATACCTCACGACCCGAGTGCACGCCTACCTCGTGGTCAGCACTGGATCGCGCGTCGACACGAGGGATACGGGACTTGCCCCTGATGTTTCCATTTTGGTAACATCATCCCCGTGACTGAATCAACCGACTTCGCCAAGCGACTTGAGGCACTGCTCGAGGAGCGTGGCATGACGCAGCTCGAACTCGCTGCTCGGGTCGGGGTAACTCGCGCGGCGATGAGCCGGTACGTGAGCGGCGATAGGGAGCCGCGCTTCGTCACGCTCGTGCGAATTGCGGAGGAGCTCGACGTTCGCGTCGAGGATCTGATCTCCTCGGCCGGAGATCCTGTGCAGACGGCACTGCGCATCGTGGCAAGAACTCCCCTGACGGACGAGGAGAAGGCCCAGTTCCGAAAGGTCCTCGACGAGGGGGACATCGAGTGAGCCGGAAACTAGCATCCAGTCGGTACGAGGAGATCAAGGCGCTCGGCGCCGACTTGATCGAGGACTACGAGGTGGTCTATCCGCTGGAGCCCTTCGAGATTGCCGACGTCCTTGGCGTCCATGTGGCGATCCACGTCGAGGGACTCCCAGTCACCGCCCAGCGGTTCTCCACGTCGGACGGATACACCGAGCCCGTCGCATCCCGGAATGGCTGGAAATTTCGGATCCACATCAATGGCTCGACACCGGCCATACGCCAGCGCTTCACCCTGATGCACGAGTTGGCTCACGTCTGGCTCGACCATCTGTGCGCAGATGCCACTCTCACCGACGAGCGCGCCGAGGGCGAAGCGAACTTCCTCGCCAACTACCTTCTGGCTCCCGACGCTCTCGTGGTCATGTGGACTCCTGAGCTGTCCATTTCGGCCATCGCTCAGGTCTTTCAAATGAGCGACGAAGCCGCGGAACTTGCCCACGGACGCGTGATGCGCGCTGTCAATCGGAGCGCGATCGGCAGGCCCCACGACCATCGCATCGCGGCGAGCGCAACCAGGCGGATCGAGCCGCCGGCACCCGGGCTGAGCACTCTGCTGGGGTTGGCGTGACGAGCACGCGAACGACCCTCCCCGGCAGTGATCAGCTGCCGCTGTTCGATCTGCAGTGGCCCAGCGAAGACAGCACAGTTCCGAAGGAAGCCCGCCATGCCCGCCTGGTGACCGACCCCGGCCGGGACCGTCAGGACGTCTTCAACGCTCGTCTGCTTGCGGGGCTGACTCTCGTTGGCCCCTACGAGATCCCCAAGATCGATCCATGCACCCAGGTGCCGGACAGCTTGATCTCCTTCTCGGAGGCGCGTGCCCTTCGCCGGCCCGATCCCGAGATCTGGGTGCACTTCTACGAGGATGACTATCGGTTCATTCGAATGTGGAACGACCCGGAGCGACACTTTCGCTGGCTAGCACGGTTCGCCGGAATCGTCAGCCCGGACTTCTCGATCTACCGCAACATGCCGGTCGCCCAGAAGATCGCCCACACCTACCGCAATCAGTTGCTCGGGGCCAGGATGCAGGCGGATGGCATAAACGTCATCGCGAACATTCGGCTGAGCGGGCGCCAGTCAATCCCCTACGCCCTTGCGGGAGCCCCCAGACACTCCACAGTCGCCCTCGGGCTCCATGGATGTATCCAGGACCAGGCAAACCGGCGCCATGTCGTCGAGGAAGTCCGCATCGTCTGTGACGAGCTGGCTCCCGCTCACCTCGTCGTCTACGGAAGTGCCGCGTACCGCGTACTTGACTACCCGCGCGAGCAGGGGATTCCAGTCCACGCCTTCCCAGCGGACACCTTCACCCGCTCCCAGACTCGGAAGGCCGCCGCATGAGCAAATCACGAAGCAGGCTTTACCCCTACTCCGACAGGAGCCTTCGAACGGTCCGCGGCTTCACCACGGCGATCCACTTCGGCAGGCAGGCCAAACACATCCCTGGTCAGTCGAGTCACGACCCCTCGAAGTCCACGATCACGGTCTCGCTGCCGCGGTTGCAGGAACTCGTCGAATCGAAAGGCGGCACAGGAATCTGGCGGGGAAACAACAAGGAAGTGGTCGACTTCGGACTCACCATCGGGACATATCGAAACCCCGGAAGCGGCTCGTCGATTCCGACGTCCTGGGGCACCGTTCACTACTCGAAGGCGGGGGCCCACGTCGTCCCGGCCAGGCCCCGGCCCTCGCGAGGGGGGTCAAGGTGATGAACTACCTCCACCCTGAGGAAGAACATCAGGTCTGGGCGCTGGAGCGGTACGACGGTGACCATCCCGGAACTCGGTATCTGGTGGAGTTCCCCGACGGCGAGGCCTACATCTGCAGACTCGACACCGCTTACGACAGCGAGAACAGCGGTGAACTCGACATCGACGAGGACAACCCGCTCTACGACGAGTTCCATCAGGTGTCCATGGAGATCATCGAGGTGAAGAACAGGGGTCTTCGGCCGTATGGCGAATGGCTGAACCTGGACTACCGCGACTGGCCTACGCGCATCATGGATGCTGATCGCGGTGCAGTTGTCTACCCATCACCAGCCGGATGACAAGTACACGTCAGGCCTACCTGGCCTGGCGGTGTAGCCCCTGGAGGTTGACACGGGGGCTGGCAGGCAAGCCGCGAGCCGGCCAGAGCCATGTCCGAATTGCCGATAATCAGCAGCCTCGGTGCCATGCACCGGACGTGCACCAGCGCCGTCGGACCGCCATCGCCAAAGAGGACTCCGAAGGGCGGGAAACCCCTCTCCCCTCTACGTTTCTCCCCCGTGCACCACGCGTGCACCACTGAGCGGGGTCGGGTGGGCACGAGCAGGCTTGAGTGGACAGACTCGAAGCCTGACAACTCGTTGCAATGCAACGGCTTTCGAGGGTGGGGCGGGTCGGGCTCGAACCGACGACGACCAGATTATGAGTAGGGTCCTCCCGAGTTCTAGGTAAGCTCACTGACGGGCAACCGGCGAGTGTTACCAACGACTTTTCGGCTGTGAGTGGGAGATCGGACACAACATCGGCGGCTCTGAAGCCTGGGGGAATTGGGGGAAAACGCAAGGTCCCCTCTCGGATGCCGATGCAGCCTCAGGCAGGAGGTGCTCCTTATCCGAAGTAGCAGGGATGCGTGCCCGAGCAATGCATCCAGCGGTGCGCCGTGGCGTCCTCTCAGATTCCCTGCCCGCCCTGGGAGTCAAACGAGTCCGGCAGCGACCCTGGTCGCTAGACCCGGGACCAGCCCTAGGCAATCCTGGGCCGTCAGCAGGTCTTCTGTGGGGCGGTGTCCGTAGCGATTCAACTGCGCGAGGAACTCGGGATCCGTCTCACGACCTCGCAGCCGGCTACCTTCGGCCAGCCGGCTGAAGGTTCCCTGGACGTCCCCGAACTGCAAGTCTTCCATTGGCAGGGCCGCAAGAGCGAGCAGACCTTTGTCTTCAGTCACGAGAACGGTGGGGCGGCCCTGGTAAGCGCGGTGCGCGCCGAGAATGGTCAAGTCAAAGGCCACGTTTCGGGCAACTCGAAGCGGGCCCTGGGCGGCCCACTCATTCCGCTTGAGCAGCTCTCTGGCTTGTACTCGAGTAGGTCGACCTCGTGAATCTAGCGGCAATAGAGACCCACCAAAGAAGACCAGTTGCGCAAGCGCGGAAACTTCCGAACTGCCCCCGACCCCCATGGCCTGCAGCTCTCGTCTCCAAGCCCACCAAGCCTCCATGCTCTCGTCGAAGCGATCGATTTGGGATGCGCTGTCAAAATGGATCATGAGGAGGAGGACTGCGGCCCAGTTCTGGGCAACGACCGACGCAAGCTCCGATCCATTTGCCGATCCGATCGCCTCCTGTGTTCGGGCGAGGTATTGCCTTGCTGGGGTGAGGGCGTATCGGCGTGACGTCGACCACCACTTGTCTGCGCGGTTCTCCGGCTCTTCGACTAGGCACATCGCCAGGGCCCCGGCCCGCGTCATGTCGGTCACATCAGGCCATGACGTGAGCGCTGAGGTCGCGCTGGGCGGGCCCGGTTCGTGCTGCCATGTCATCTCTAGGGCGCCAAGTTGCCAGTTGACCTCGATGCGTCGCGCACGCCATTGGGCACTCAGGGCCTCCCACAGGGGCCTCATTTGAGCGGTTTGGTCGGGCGACGGACGGCTGCTCAGGCTCCAACTCTGGACGCGTAACAGAACGTTCGCGTCCAGCATGGCCACTCGAGCGGAGTCAATGCTGTGTCCCGGGCGCGTCACCAAGGTGTAGCTGCCCAGCTTGGTCGCTTCGGGATCCAAGATGCCCTCTCTTGTGGTGGAGCGCCCTACCGGCTCAGTTCCGACCGCTCCTGGTGGTGCAGCCTGTTCACTAGTCGGAGATGATGGGGTTCACCGAGACGAC
>CAJAKT010000507.1 GCA_903940375.1 uncultured bacterium
GAAGTGAAGGCCACCTGACGCGGGCTGTACGCGGGAGCCGTGGCACCAGCAGGATCGAACGGGTACTCCGTCACCGCTCCCGACTCCGGGTTGATCTGCACGAGTACGGCGGAGGCCCCGTAGACCGTGTTGACGACCGCGAAGTTGAGGGATCCGTCCGGCCCGACCGTCAGCTGCGATACGAACTCCCGTTGATCCCCCCAGTACTGGATCGGCGCGGTCGTGAGCGGGACCGAGATGGAATCGGGCGCCATGATGCCGAGTTCGTTGACCCGGCCGAAGTACCACGACCCACTGGCAGCGTCCTGCTCGAGCAGCGCAATGTCGCCATTGGGCATGGTGACGAATGCCGTGATCCTGAAGGTCGTGCTGCCATTCAGGGTCACCGTGAAGGGCGTGGGACCGAGGGAACCATCGGGGTTGAAGACGCGAGCGCCTTCCCAATAGCCCACATAGGCGTTCCCGCCCTGGTCGACCACGATGCTTGATATCGAGCCACCGTACGGAGCATCGGAGTTGAACTCCTTGACCTCGTCGATCTGCCCGGTGCCCTGGTCATAGCGGAACACTTTCCTCTTGTCCGGATTGGCCACCCAGACGCTGCCGTCCGCCGGCGAGACCGCAACGAGCGGCGGTGTATCCGCGAACCCGCCCGTGCACCCGGCGCCATCGAAGTCGGCCCGCTTGACTGCCGGCTGGATCGCTGACCCAGACCGCGACACCTGCCACAGATGGCCCTCGCACGTCGGCAGCCACAGGCTGCCGTCCGGCCCCACCGCGATATCGCCGGGCATCTCACCCGACCCAAGGGAGTCCCACCCGGTCATCTCATAGGTCGCCGGATCGATCAACGCGACCTGCCCGTTGGACTTGTCGGCAATGGCCAGGAGGCCATCGGCCGTCGAGACGATGGACTGGGCCTCAACCTGACCGGCCATCGTCGCGAAGGTGACCAGGCCAGGGGTGCTCGGGACCGGGATCGGCAGCGGACTGGCGCCGACGGGGACGGCTCCGAAACCGGAGATCACCAGCGCCGCAACTGCCGTCGCTCCGAGTGTCCGATGCCAGATCCGCTGCGTACGCACCACGCACCCCATTCATTCGGCTGTGCCGCTTACTCCGAGGTTAAGCGGCCTCCGTTGACCATTGCCCGAGATAAGGGGATATCCCCAGACGGTATCCCCGTGGTGCTATCGCACGAGCGCGAGTTTGGCGTGGAGCGGGATGTTGTGTGACTCCAGACCCGGCTGCTGCCCATGCAGATCGAAGTCGAGGGACACTCCCGGTCGGAAGATGAGCAGGTGAGTCGATCCGCCGAAGTGGAACATGCCCAGTTGGTCGCCCTTGTTGACGTGCTGACCCGGCTGCACGGTGATCTCGTTCGTCGAGACCTCCGCCATCCCGACCGAGACGAATGCCATCAGGCCGATGCGTGGATCGTCCGCCTCGATCAGGACGATGCCTCGAGCCGCAGTCCCGGCTATGTAGCCCTGCGAGTCGTTCGGGCTCGCCGGATCAACGCCCACGGCCGGTGACTGCGCGTAGTAGGAGCCGTCGATCAGCGATGTGCGGACCACGGTTCCACTGACCGGGCTGTGCCAGCGGTGATAACTCAACGCGCTGAGGAACGCCTGGTACAGCGTTCCGCCGACGAACTCCTCGTTGACCGGGTCATCCGCAAAGATGTGCCGCAATGAGTAGGGCTGGCCCTTCAACCAGAACGTGTCGACTCGCTTGAGGTCATGAGCAATGCGGTACGGCGCAGACTCGCACGCCGCAACGATCACGCCATCGTCGTTGGGATCCGCGACGGGACGACGGCCGGGGCGGAACTCACGAGTGAAGAAGTCATCCCACGATGTGAACCCGTAGTGCGGCGCGGTCGGGTCGCAGATGAAGTCGCTCGCGAACGTCGGCATCGCCTCCATCGCGTCACGACCAAACCAGCCGTGCTTCGGATCGTCGCTGAGGACGTAGCGTGATTCCGGCGAATCAAGGAAGTCAGCCCAGGTGTCGAGCACCTTCTTGAGCTGGGCATTGAGGGTCGGATTCAGGAAGGCGACCTCGCCTGCCGCGGTGTTCATCGGCCAGTTGAGAATCGCATTGATCGGGAA
>CAJAKT010000508.1 GCA_903940375.1 uncultured bacterium
AGAACGAGAACTTTCCGCCACCCTTGGGGTCGTAGTAAGCGGCCTTGATCCACTCGTCCTGGCTGGAAACCATGAAGCCGGCCTTGGCGTTGCGCGTGGCCTTGCGATTCTTCAGCGAGTACATACCCGTCTCGGTCTTCGGCGACAGGCGCACCTCATAGGTCGTCAGCTGAAGCCGCTCACCCGAGACCGTCGTGACGGACGAGGTCTTCTTCGAGAGCACCTTGCCGTTGCCGGCCGCGTTGACGAAACGTGCAGCACGGGTGAAGTCCGCGGAGTTGTAGGGCTTGTTCGCCCACGCCGACGATGCGACGTAGTAGCGCTGGCCGGGCGGTGCCTTCAGAGTGCGGTTGATGGAGCCGAACTTCGGCCACACGTTGGAGCTCTCCGGCGCATCCCACAGATGGTGACGGTTGCTGCCGAACGGATCCACGGTGTTCAGGAAGACAACCCACTGGGCAACCGTCAGTTCCGTCTCCGCGATGTCGTACGTGTACGGGACGCTGCCGACCTGCATGCAGGATGTTGACGCGACCTTCTGCACCGACGGGTCCGGGTTCGCCTGCGTCGCAGCCAGGACAGCGGGCAGGGCGCTCTGGCAGGTAGCACTGGACTGGTAGACGTCGTTGTAGAACGGGATGATCCACGCGGCCGGGTTGCTCGGCGAAGCAACGGTGACGGTGGTGAGGGACACGACGTGGGGTCGGATCGGCGGACGCGGGAAGATCTGCGACACCGTGTTCGACATGGCGTTGGCCACGAAGAGATTGCCCGCGGCGTCCGAGGTGATCCCCACGGGCCGACGACCGGCCTTGGCGATGATCCGAGACTGGCCATCCTGCGTGAGCTGGGAGACGGAGTCCGAGCCGTCGTTCGTCGTGTAGATGTTGCCGTTCGGGTCAAGGGTGATGCCGATGGGGCGCCGACCCGTTGTGCCGATGATGCTCGAGGCACCGGCCGAGGTGATCCGGGAGACGTTGCCGGAGTTCCAGTTGGCCGTGTAGACGCTGCCGGATTCATCGATCGCGATCGCCTGCGGCCAGCCGCCCGTCGTGCCGAACGTCGACGGGGTGCCGGTGGGCGTGATCTTCGTGACCGTGTCCGAGCCCTCGTTGGCGGTGTAGACGTTGCCCGCCGGATCCAGCGCGAGGCCGAGTGGGTGCTTGCCGGTCGCGGCCAGAGTCGACGAGACGCCAGCGGCGGTGATCTTCGTGACGGTGCTGTCGAGGTAGTTCGAGGTGTAGACGTTGCCCGACGAGTCGACCTTGATCCCCATCGGCTTGTTGCCGGTCGAGCCGAACAGCGATGACACGCCGCCGGGAGTGATCTTCGTGACCGTGTTGTCGCCGCTGTTGGCGGTGTAGACGTTGCCGACCGAATCCAGGGTGAGCGCGGTCGGCGCCTTGCCTGTGGTGCCCAGGACGGAGGCGTCGCCTTCGGGCGTGATCTTCGTGACGGTGTTAGCCCGTGAGTCGGCCGTGTACACGCCCCCGAAGGGATCGACGACC
>CAJAKT010000509.1 GCA_903940375.1 uncultured bacterium
CCGGTCACGCACATCTGGTACTTCAAGGGTGTCCCGAGTCGGCTGGGCTACCTGCTCGACCTTGCTCCCAAGGATCTCGAGAAGGTCATCTACTTCGCGGCCTACATGATCACGTGGGTCGACGACGATGGGCGCCACGAGGCACTGCCGACGCTGGAGAACCAGCTCGGGGTCGAGAAGAAGCAGATCGCCAACCGTCGGGATGCCGACATCGAGGGCCGTCAGCAGAAGCTCGAGGCCGATCTGGCCGAGCTCGAGGCCGAGGGTGCCAAGTCTGATGTGCGCCGCAAGGTGCGCGAGTCCGGCGAGCGCGAGATGGCCTCCATCCGCCGTAAGGCCGATGGCGATATCGACCGCCTCGATCGCATCTTCGATCGCTTCCGCACTCTCAAGGTCCAGGACCTCGAGGGCGACGAGATGCTCTTCCGCGAGATGCGCGACCGTTACGGCCGCTGGTTCGACGGTGGGATGGGTGCAGCTGCGATCCAGAAGCGCCTCGAGTCCTTCGATCTCGAAGCCGAGTCGGTCATCCTGCGCGAGATCGTGCAGACCGGCAAGGGCCAGAAGAAGACGCGTGCCCTCAAGCGCCTCAAGGTGGTCCAGGCCTTCCTCAGCACGTCCAACTCCCCGACGGGCATGGTCCTCGATGCCGTTCCGGTCATCCCGCCGGACCTGCGTCCGATGGTCCAGCTCGATGGTGGCCGGTTCGCCACGTCGGATCTGAACGATCTCTACCGTCGCGTCATCAACCGCAACAACCGCCTCAAGCGCCTGCTCGACCTCGGCGCGCCCGAGATCATCGTGAACAACGAGAAGCGCATGCTGCAGGAGGCCGTCGACGCACTGTTCGACAACGGTCGCCGTGGCCGGCCCGTCACGGGCCCGGGCAACCGCGCGCTGAAGTCGCTGTCCGACATGCTCAAGGGCAAGCAGGGTCGCTTCCGCCAGAACCTGCTCGGCAAGCGCGTCGACTACTCCGGCCGTTCGGTCATCGTCGTCGGACCCCAGCTCAAGCTGCACCAGTGCGGTCTGCCCAAGCAGATGGCGCTCGAGCTGTTCAAGCCGTTCGTCATGAAGCGGCTGGTCGACCTCAACCACGCGCAGAACATCAAGAGCGCCAAGCGCATGGTGGAGCGTTCGCGCCCGGTCGTGTGGGACGTGCTCGAAGAGGTCATTGCCGAGCATCCGGTGCTGCTCAACCGGGCACCCACTCTGCACCGACTCGGCATCCAGGCCTTCGAGCCACAGCTGATCGAGGGCAAGGCCATCCAGATCCATCCGCTCGTCTGCACGGCGTTCAACGCCGACTTCGACGGCGACCAGATGGCCGTCCACCTGCCCCTGTCGGCCGAGGCCCAGGCCGAAGCCCGCATCCTCATGCTGTCGAGCAACAACATCCTGTCCCCGGCAAACGGTCGTCCGATCACGACGCCGACCCAGGACATGGTGCTGGGCATCTACTTCATGACGTCCGATCGCGCCGACACCATCGGTGATGGCCGTTCGTTCACCTCCGTCGCCGAGGCCCTGATGGCCTTCGACGCGGGCAGCCTGTCCATCCAGGCTCCTGTCACGATCCGGCTCGAGACCGGGCTGCCGCCCGAGGGCTACGTCGCGGCGGAGGGCTGGGAGCCGGGTCAGCCGTTCCTGCTCGAGACCACCCTCGGTCGCGCGCTGTTCAACGAGGCCCTGCCGGAGGATTACCCCTTCGTCAATGTGCAGGTCGACAAGAAGGTGCTCGGCCTGACGGTGAACCGTCTCGCTGAGGTGTACCCGAAGGTCAAGGTCGCCAACACCCTCGACCTGCTCAAGGCACTCGGCTTCTACTGGGCGACTCGCTCGGGCGTCACGATCTCCATCTCCGACGTCATTGCGCCGCCGGCCAAGGCGGGCCTGCTGGCCAATGCCGAGGAGAAGGCTGAGAAGGTCGAGAAGCAGTACGCGCGCGGCCTGATCACCGACTCGGAGCGTCGTCAGGAGCTCATCGAGATCTGGACGCGGGCGACCGACGAGGTTGCGCGAGCCATGCAGGACAACTTCCCGCCGACGAACCCCGTCCACATGATGGTCGACTCGGGTGCGCGAGGTAACTTCATGCAGGTTCGTCAGATCGCCGGTATGCGCGGCCTGGTGGCCAACCCGAAGGGCGAGATCATTCCTCGCCCGATCAAGTCGAACTTCCGTGAGGGCCTGTCGGTTCTGGAGTACTTCATCTCCACGCACGGTGCTCGTAAGGGCCTCGCCGATACGGCGCTGCGCACCGCGGACTCCGGCTACCTGACCCGTCGTCTCGTCGACGTGTCGCAGGACGTCATCATCCGTGAGGTCGACTGCGGCACCGAGCGTGGTGCGGTCGTGCAGATCGGCGAGAAGATCGACGGCGTGCTTCGTCCGGTCGAGAACCTCGACACGGCTGTCGCGTCACGCACGCTGGCCCGCGAGATCGAGGCCAACGGCGTCGTCATCGCACCGGCAGGGGAGGAGCTCACCACGCCGCGGCTGGAGGAGTTCGTCGCCCAGGGTGTCGAGGAGATCCGGGTTCGTTCGGTGCTGACGTGCGAGAGCGCGGTCGGTACCTGCGCGATGTGCTACGGCCGTTCGATGGCGACGGGCAAGCTCGTCGACGTTGGCGAGGCCATCGGCATCGTTGCCGCCCAGTCGATCGGTGAGCCCGGCACACAGCTGACCATGCGTACGTTCCACACCGGCGGTGTCGCCGGCGAGGACATCACGCACGGCCTGCCCCGCGTCGTCGAGCTCTTCGAGGCCCGTACGCCCAAGGGCGTCGCGCCGATCAGCGAGGTCAGCGGCCGGGTTCGCATCGACGACACGGACAAGACCCGCAAGATCGCCGTGGTGCCGGATGACGGCTCCGAGGAGATCGCTCAGCCGGTGTCCAAGCGCGCGAAGCTGCTGGTCGAGGATGGCCAGCATGTGGGCGTCGGGCAGCAGCTGATCGCTGGTGCGGTCGATCCCAAGCAGGTGCTGCGCATCCTGGGCCAGCGTCAGGTGCAATTGCACCTCGTCGACCAGGTGCAGGAGGTCTACCGCTCGCAGGGCGTGTCGATCCACGACAAGCACATCGAGGTCATCGTCCGCCAGATGCTCAAGCGCATCATCATCGTGGAATCCGGTGACTCGGAGTTCCTCGCTGGTGAGCTCATCGAGCGGACCCTGTTCGAGGCCGAGAACCGTCGCGTCGTGGCCGAGGGCGGCCAGCCTGCCTCCGGTCGTCCTGAGCTCATGGGCATCACCAAGGCCTCGCTCGCGACTGAGTCGTGGCTGTCGGCGGCCTCCTTCCAGGAGACCACTCGCGTGCTCACTGACGCGGCCATCAACGCCAAGAGCGATCCGCTCCTTGGCCTGAAGGAGAACGTCATCCTCGGCAAGCTCATCCCGGCCGGTACGGGTATGCCCGTGTACCGCAACGTCCGGGTCGATCCCACCGAAGAGGCCAAGGCCGCGATGTACGCGAGCTTCGGCGGCTACGACGATCTCGACTACAGCGCCTTCGGTGCTACGTCGGGTGCGGCCGTTCCGCTGGAGGAGTTCGAATACCGCGGTTACAACGCCTAGTCAGATACGAACCGAAGGGGCCGGGCGCAATGC
>CAJAKT010000510.1 GCA_903940375.1 uncultured bacterium
CGACGGCTCGCGCACGACACCCTTCGCCGAGACCATCGACTTCAGTCCCGACCGATCCGGCCCGGTGCCGCCAGGCACGACTTGTTCGGGCCTGCTGTCCGTCGTCAACGCATTGGCGAGGACCGACTCTGGGATCGTCGCCGTCCGCGTGAGGGGCACCTTCACGGAGCTGGTGACACGCAGTGTCGCCGCCCAGCCCGAGCCGTATCCGTCGCTGACGAACGCAGTGGCGGGTCAGACCGTGTTCCCCCTCGGTACCCGGGCAGCTGTGCTCGTCGGATTCCGCACGGGTGCCGACCTCGCTGGCACAGGTGCACCGGGCCTCCACCTGCATGGACTGACCAAGGATCGAACGGCAGGCGGCCACGTGCTGTCGTGCGTCACGGGGCCGGATGTGCAACTCTCCGTCCAGCGGGCGGCAGGCGTGCGGATCGTCGGGTCTGCTGCTGTGCCAAGGTAGGCGATGCCGGTACCCGACCGGCGAGGTGGGAGTTCACATGTCCGACGATGACCCGATCGCACGCTTCCTCGACGAGCTCTACCCGTACCGAGCCGAGACGGAGACGTTCCGCGCGATTCCGGAGCACGGTCGGCCCGTCGAAGAGGTACTCGCCGAGGTCCGCTCCTTCGCTCGTCGCGAGGATGCGATCGGTGACGAGGGCAAGGTCTCCGGATCGCTGTACTGCGGCGACCACGATCACTACCACGTGCTGACGGAGGTCTTCGAGTCGTTTGCGCACGTCAATGTGCTCCAGCGAGACATGTACCCGTCAGCCACGAAGTTCGAGGCCGAGATCATCGCGATGGTCGCCGACATGCTGCATGGCGAGGCGGCAGGCTCCGACGTGTGCGGCGTTGTCACGAGCGGTGGCAGCGAGAGCCTCATCACTGCGCTGTACACCTACCGCGAGCAGGCGGCAAAGGATCGGGGGATCACCCGACCCAATGTGGTCATGCCGACGACCGCGCATGTGGCGCTCGACAAGGGTGCGCACTGGCTCGGTATCGAGATGCGGCACGCGCCGCTCACGGAGGCCTTCGTCGTCGACGTCGATGCCATGGCGGCGCTCATCGACGAGAACACCATCGCCATCGTCGGCTCTGCTGGCAACTACGCGCACGGCCTCGTCGATCCGATCCCGGAGCTGGGTCGGCTCGCCCTCGAACGCGGTATCGGGCTCCATGTCGACGGCTGCCTCGGTGGCTTCCTGCTGCCGTGGATCGAGGAGAACGGCGGCGATGTGCCGCCGTGGGACTTCCGCGTCCCCGGTGTGACGAGCATCAGCGCAGACACGCATAAGTACGGGTACGCCCTCAAGGGCACGTCGACCCTCATGTACCGCACGAAGGCGCTGCGGGCGCATCAGTGGTTCACCTACCCGGACTGGCCAGGCGGCCTGTACCTGTCACCCGGCTTCGCGGGCTCGCGCAGCGGCGGTCTCATCGCGTCGACCTGGGCCTCGCTCGTGTTGACGGGTCGCGAGGGCTACCTGGCTGCGGCGAAGCAGATCCACGACGCAGCCCAGCGGATGGTGGTCGGCATCCGAGACCGCATGCCGCAGCTCGCGGTGATCGGCGATCCGATCTTCCTGGTGGCGTTCCGCTCCGACCAGGTCGACGTCTACCTCGTCAATGACGAGCTCAAGCGCCGGGGCTGGCGCATGAACGCCCTGCAGCTGCCGGCTGCCCTGCATTTCTGCGTGACGCGGCCCAACACCGCACCGGAGCTGATCGACCGTTTCCTCGACGACCTCGAGGCCTCAGTTGCCTACGCCGTTGCCCATGCGGGCCAGCCTGCCGAAAGCGGGGCGATGTACGGGTTCTCGGGCACCGTCGAGGGCAACGCCGCGGTTGAAGGGTTGATGGGCGGCTACCTCGACGCCATGCACGACACGGCGCCTCCGGCGGCCTGACCCGGTGAGCGTCGAGCGCTGGATCCTGGCCATCGATCTCGGCAACGGTGGCCCCAAGGTCGCCGTCGTCGATATGGAGGACCGGCTCCGCGCGGTGTGCGTCCGCGATGTGTCTGTGCACATCGGTATCGACGGTGCTGCGACGCAGGACGCGCATGAGTGGTGGGTGCAGCTCGTCGCTGCGGCCCACGAGGCGGTCGCGATCAGCGGCATGGACCACAACGGATTGCACGCGGTGGCGATCACCGGCCAGTGGGGCTCGACCGTGCCCGTCGATGCGGCGGGACTTCCCGTGGGCCCGGTGTTGCTCTGGGCGGACACCCGTGCGGGCAAGTACATGCACGAGGTGGTCGGCGGACCGATCAGCTATCAGGGCTTCTCTCCGATGAAGGTGATCCCGTGGGTGCGCCGCACCGGGGGAGCTCCCACGCCGAGCGGTGCTGACCCCACGGGTCACTCGCTGCTGCTGCAGCGCGAGTTCCCCGATGTCTACCGCGACGCAGCACACCTGCTCGAGCCGATCGACTACCTGGGGATGCGGTTCACCGGGCGGGCGGCTGCCACGCCGGCATCGATGATCCTCAGCTGGCTGACTGACAATCGCCTCGGCCGTGATCCGGTATACGACGACGACCTGATCCGTCGGTCGCGGCGTGATCCGGGTCGGCTGCCGCCGCTGGTGCCGACCGGCTCGGTTCTCGGACCGCTCCTGCCGGAGGTCGCCGCAGAACTCGGCCTGCCCGCCGGAGCGCCCGTCGTGACGGGCATCCCCGATCTCCATGCTGCTGTCATCGGCAGCGGAGCGGTCGAGCCGTTCGCGACGCACGTCAGCATCTCGACGACAGCGTGGATCGGTGCCCGCGTGCCGTTCAAGAAGACCGACATCCTTCACTCGATCGCCACCGTGCAGGGCTTCGATGCGCAGTACCCGATTGTCGGCAACAATCACGAGACCGGTGGCGCCGCACTCCGGTGGCTCAAGGAGCAGGTCTTCCCGGACCTCACCTACGGCGACCTCGTCTCGCGCGCGGCCACGGCACCTGCGGGCTGCGAGGGAGTCGTGTTCACGCCGTGGCTAAACGGCGAGCGCAGCCCCGTCGAGGACCGGCTGATCCGCGCGTCATTCCTCAACGTCTCGCTGCGCACCGACCAGGCCATGCTGATCCGCGCTGTCATGGAGGGCGTTGCGTTCAATGCGCGCTGGCTGTTCGACTCCTACGAGAAGTTCCTCGGGCGGAAGGTCCCGAGCGTGCGGATCATCGGTGGCGGCGCGCAGTCGGACCTGTGGTGCCAGCTCCACGCCTATGCGCTGAACCGTCCCGTCGAGCGCCCTGCGGATCCGCGCGACGCGCAACTCAAGGGCACTGCCCTGTGGGCGCGGGTGTGCCTGGGCGAGATGACTCTTGAGGAAGCCGGCAAGCGGACGGTCATCACCGACACCTTCCTGCCCGACGGGCCGGATGCCGAGGTGTATGCACACCTGTACGACGAGTTCCGTCGTCTCTACTCGACCCTGCGCAAGCCGCACCACCGGCTCAATCGCGCGCGCTGAAGCGTCGCTAGCGACCGAGCTTCTGCACGGCGAAGACGCTCGGGGCATTCGCCGTCGAGTAGCACGACACCCAGGTCCCGTCGGCGGGATCGGTGAAGCTGCCCTTGTAGAAGACGGCGACTCTGGGCTTCGCGCGCCGGAAGTCGAACGTGGCCTGCACGGTGCCGGCCGGGTAGCCGAAGGTCTCGTCGACCGGGAACTGGATGCGCATGAGACCGCTGGCCGGAATGGCCGTGGACCCGCTGCTCGACGTGTAGCCGAACGTGGTCGGGCGGTAGCTCATGACCGTGCCCTCCCACATCGGCGGATTGGTGCCATCTGGTGACGTCAGGCACTGGATCTCGATGTCGAAGGACATCTTCGTGATGTGGCGTCCGGCCAGGGTGAACGCCAGCGTCTCCTCGTCATGAGCGAGGTTCGCGTCGGGGCAGGTCAGGCCACCCGGGTTCGCATTGCTGGAGGATTCGGGGGCCGGCATCGAGTTGCACGCGAGCGATGAGTGCGTGCCACCCCACTTCCCGTTGCTGGGCTGGACCCGCAGGGGAGCGGCGGAGGCGGGGCTGGCGACAGCAATGGCCAGGCCGGCGACGGCGAGGGTGGCGACGAAGCGACGGGCAACCGAGAGGCTCATGGCGGGAGAGTACTCACCGAGGGGGCTGAACAGGAGGTTTTGTGGGTCGGTTCGCGGCCCGTGGCTGATCGGCTCGGCTATCGTCACGTGAAGTGGTGACGATGGGAGTGGCGATGGGACTGCAGAGCGATCTCGACTACCGGGCCGATCTCCCGAACCCCGTCCAGCGTGGCATGCAGGTGGTGGGGGCGACGAAGCCCGGGTCGTGGCTGTTCCAGAAGACCCTCTACCGGCTCGACCGACCGCTGTACCGCTGGACCGATGGTCGCGTGACGGTGCCCGGCGTCGTGACCGGACTGCCGGTGATCATGCTGACGACCACCGGCGCGAAGTCGGGCCTCGCCCGGACGATGCCCGTGATGGGTACTCCGATCGACGACGACATCGCAGTGCTCGGCACGAACTTCGCGCAGCCCCGCAGCCCGGCATGGGCGATCAACCTCGAGGCCGATCCGCATGCACGCGTGACCTACCGCAGTCGCAGCGTCGACGTCGTCGCCAGGCATGCCACCGACGAGGAGCGGGAGCGTGTGTGGGACCGCGCGATCCTGGCGTACAGCGGGTTCAAGGCCTACCGGGTGCGCATCACCGATCGGCCCGTGCGGATCTTCATCCTTGAGCAGGACCGCGGGTAACGAGTGCGGTGAGCGAACTGCCGGCACCGCCGGGCGCCGGCGTGAGTGACCACGCGTTGTCGGTGATCTCGTCGAGGTAGATTGAGCCGAGGCCCGGCTCGCCGTCGCCCGGGCCGGTCCCGTTGTCGGTGACGATGACAGCGATGCGTGCGCCATCGGGCTGGACATCGATGACGATGCCGGTGGCGCCGCCATGCCGGACGGCGTTCGTCACGCCTTCCTCGATGATGCGTTCGACCCCGTAGGCCGTTGCCCCGGCGCAGGCAGCAACGAGCGGGTCGACGACGACCTCGATGTCGACGAGCCCCCGCCAGAGGCCGACGACATCGGTCAGGAGGTCATCGATGGTGCGTTCGCGCGCGGGCCGCGTTTCGATGGCAAGGGGAGCATGGAGGATCTCCTGCGCCTGCAGCAGCGCGGCGGCGTAGGCGTCGACATCGCGGGCCTGCACCGCTGTATCGATCGCCACGGCGCAGGCAGCCAGCCGCGCCTGCACCGGCCCGTGCAGGGTGCGGGCCGCATCGCGTGCGACGAGAGCGCCCAGTCGCCCGCGTGCGAGGGTCGCCACCCGCTCCTCGTCGAGTTGCTCGCGGAAAGCAGTCTGTGCACTGACCTGCCGCTCGTGCCACGACCCGACGCCGGATGTCACCAGAACGACGGTGAAGCTGACGGCCCATCC
>CAJAKT010000511.1 GCA_903940375.1 uncultured bacterium
CCGGTCACCTGGACCCGCGAACGGGGTAGCGCGGTGCTGGCTGTCCTGAACGCATCACCATACGAGCGCGACAAGGACGACGTCCGGCTCGCGCTGTGCCAGCAGCGTGCGCGCGAGTCGGGGGCCGTGCTCGCCTACGTCAACCTGGTCGGCGGACAGGATGAACTGGTCTTCGACGGTGATTCGCTCGTCGTGACCCCCGACGGCACCGTCCTGGCGCGAGCACCGCAGTTCGAGGATGCGCTAATCGTCATCGACGTCGGCCCCGACACCCCCATCCCGACTCCCGATGCCATTGCACCGCGCCTGACCTCGCACGCGGAGGTATACGGCGCCCTCGTGCTCGCGCTGCGCGACTACGTCGACAAGAACGGCTTCCGCTCGGTGCTGCTGGGCCTCAGCGGTGGCATCGACTCCGCACTGGTCGCCGCCATCGCCTGCGACGCCTTCGGACCCGAACGGGTCTTCGGCGTGGCACTGCCCAGCGCCTACTCGTCCGAGCACTCCGTGAGTGATGCCTACGACCTCGCAGCCCGCACTGGCCTGAGCATCCGCACCGTGCCGATCGCGCCGATGGTCGATGCCTACCAGTCAGCCCTCACCCTCTCCGGCCTTGCTGAGGAGAACCTGCAGGCACGAGTTCGCGGCACCACCTTGATGGCCCTCTCCAACGCCGAAGGACACCTCGTCCTGGCCACGGGCAACAAGAGCGAGCTCTCCGTGGGCTACTCCACGATCTACGGGGATGCCGTCGGCGGCTACGCCCCGATAAAGGACGTGCCCAAGACCCTCGTCTGGGAACTCGCGCGGTGGCGCAATGCGCAAGCGGAGCAGGTGGGCCGCACCGCGCCGATCCCGCCCAACAGCATTGAGAAGCCCCCGAGCGCGGAACTGCGGCCGGGCCAGCAGGACACCGATTCACTGCCTGAGTACGAGGTGCTCGACCAGCTCCTCGATGCCTACGTCGCGGGCGACAGCAGTGCGGTCGATCTGGTCGCGATGGGCTTCGACGCCGATCTCGTCGAGCGGATCCTTCGACTAACCGATCTTGCGGAGTACAAGCGGCGCCAGTACCCGCCGGGCACCAAGATCTCGCTGCGCGCATTCGGGCGAGATCGGCGGCTGCCGATCACATCGCGGTGGCGTGAGTCAGCGCACTGATCCAAGGCCGCCCAACACCATGTCGACGACCGCCTCGACGCTGACATCGCAGGCAGCCGACGTACCGCTCCACATGCCGAGATAGAGCATCGGCCCCACAAGCACGGGAATGACCTTGCCAAGGTCAAGGTCAGCGCGGAGTTCGCCATTCGACATGCCGTCGGCGATGACGGACTGGAGGCGAGCGCGGCGCGGAGCCAGCACCCGGGACTCAACCAGATCGGCGAGTCCCGGCTGCCGGCCGGACTCCGCTGCCGCATGCATCAGGATGCGTCCGCCGACCGACCCCGGCGTCCGCTGACGCACGCCCGAGAGCACTTCGACCAGCCGCTGACGCACGGGGCCAGGCGCGGGTGGGGGCGGCAGATCGTCATTCAGCCGCACCAGCGCGCCGACGAGCAGGTCGTCGCGGGTCGGGAAACGGCGGTAGACGGTCGTCTTGGCGACGCCGGCCCGAAGCGCCACCGCCTCCAGCGAGAAGCCTTCGAAACCGCCGTCGGCAAGCACCTCGAGCGCCGCCGAGGTGATCTCCTCATCGATGCGCTCGTCCCGCGGCCGACCCTTGCGGGCAGGTGACTCAACCCCCACGCCTACGGTCATCAGACCTGCTTGTCCTCACCCGGCACGACGTACTCCTGGGCGGCCTCGTCGCCGTAGTTCTCGACCTCGTCGCGCACCAGCGCATCGGCCGGATCAGCGGGCGCGCCGACGGCGCGGTCGCCCTTCTCCGGCGGCGTGATCTGGGGTAGCAGGAAGAAGACGATCAGGCCGGCGAGCACGATCATGACGAGCGAGATGTAGGACGTCACGTGCGAAGCGCTGAGGAAGGCCTCGTACGCCCCCGCGCGGAGCGTGTCGATGACTGCTGCCGGAGCGCCCTGAGCAGCGGCCTGATCGAGGATGAAGTCCGCTGCGACGATCGACTCGGAGGCCACCTCCTTGGCCGCATCCGGGAAGGTCGCCGGCACCTTGTCGATCACCGTGGACAGATTCGCCGCGTACTGCGTGGCGAGGACGGTCCCGACGATCGCGACGCCCAGCGCACCTGCCACCTGACGGACGGTGTTCTGCACCGCAGAGCCGGCGCCTGCGCGGGCCAGCGGCAGCACATTCTGAAGCACCGTCGATCCGGGTGCGATGACATTGCCCATGCCGAATCCGAAGATGAAGAAGACGAGGAGCACCGCCCACAGCGGGGCATCGATCGGCACCCGTGCCAGCAGGAACATGGCGACGGCCACGAACCCCAGGCCGGTGGTCATGACGGTGCGGTACCCGAACTTCTTCACCATGGCCGCGCTGCGTGGTGCGGCGATGAGCTGACCGATCGCGAACGGCAGGAAGCACAGTCCCGCCGTCAGTGTCGAGTAGCCACGCAGGATCTGCAGGTAGAAGGGCAGCGAGAAGGTGATGCCGGACATCGCGAAGAACGCGAGGCTGACGGCCGTGAGGCTGACGGCGTAGCCGCGGTTGCGGAACAGCGAGACGTCGAAGCTCGGGTGATCGCTGCGCGCCTCGAGCCAGAGGAACAGCGCGATGATCAGCACGCCGAATGTGATCGGCCAGATGACGGTGGGCGCGAGCCAGTCCTTGGTGGCCGATGCTTCGATGATGCCGTAGACGAGGAGCACGAGCCCGGTCGCCGACATCACGAGCCCGACGAGGTCGAGCTTGCGCGGGTGCGGGTTGCGGGTCTCCGGAACGACACGAATGATCGCGATGAGTCCCGCGATGACGATCGGCACGTTGATGAGGAAGACCGAGCCCCAGTCGTTGCCCGTCAGCCAGCTGCTCCACTCGGGATGCTCGAGCAGGATTCCGCCGAGCACCGGCCCCAGTGCGACGGCCGCGCCGACCGCGCCGGCCCAGGCGCCGATGGCCTTGCCCCGCTCGTGCGGCGGGAAGACGACAGTGATGATGGC
>CAJAKT010000512.1 GCA_903940375.1 uncultured bacterium
CGCCGGGTCCATGACCTGGATCCGCTTCTGCGTCTGCTGCCATTCGCCGCCGATGAGCAGACCGGTGGGCGCAGTGACCGACGACATAGGACCTCCAGGGAGCGTGGCACGGGCTTCGAGCCTACTCGCGCGCTTACCATGGCTTCCGATGAATGGACTCCATGCTGGACACCACCGTACGGTCGGACTGGCCGGTGCGGTGATAGCCCTCGCCCTGGGCCTCATCCCGGCCGCGGCCAGCACAGCGGCCGCAGACACGGTGGGCGGTGAGCTGCTGGCCAGCCCCCGCCGGACCGTTTCACTGCAGCCCGGCGCCAAGGCGCTGCCCAAGGTGTGGGCCGAGACCTGGATTCTGGCCGATGCGGGGACGGGTGAGGTCCTCGCTCAGAAGGGCTCGCATATCCGTCGCGCCCCGGCGAGCACGCTGAAGATGCTCACCGCCCTGACGGTCATGCCGCAGACAACCCCCGCGACGACCTACGTGGCGACCCCGACGGCCGCCAACACCTACGGCGCGCGCGTCGGGCTGAAGCCGGGCCGCACCTACACCCTGGACCAGCTCTGGTACGCCGTGTTCCTGCCCAGCGCCAACGATGCGGCCATTGCAGTCGCGCAAGCCAACGGTGGCGTCAAGAAGACACTCGCCGAAATGAACGATGTCGCACGCCAGCTCGGCGCCCTCGACACCGTCGCGAGAACGCCGAACGGCCTGGACGCTCCTGGGCAGTCGTCAAGCGCCTACGATCTCGCCCTCATCGCTCGCGCCGGCATGAAACTCCCCGACTTCGCCCACTACGCGGGCACCGCGCGAGCCGAGTTCCCGAACACGAAGGGGAAGGGCAGCCACCCGATCTACACGACGAACCGGCTGCTCCTGCACGGGTGGAAAGGCATGATCGGCGTCAAGACGGGCTTCACCAGCCGCGCCGGACGCACGTATGTCGGCGCCGCGACCAGAGGCGGTCGGACCCTGCTCGTGACGCTCATGGGTATCCACGAGTCGAGTGAGTCCGCAGCACGCAAGCTCCTCAAATGGGGCTTCGCAAACGCCGACAGCGTCACTCCCGTCGGCACTCTGGTCGAGCCCGGAACGGTCACCCCGTCGCCGAGTGCCACTCCCACCGACAGCGGCGACAGTCAGCCCATCGGACTTCCGACCGGTACGGCGACAACCGCAGCGGGACCGGGCGGCCAGCCGACCGACGTGCCCGCCGGCGCACTTATTGCTGCGGTGGGACTGTCCGCCCTGACGGTCGGCGGCATCGTGCTCATCCGCCGTCGCGCAGGTGCGCATCGGGGTCGGCACGCTGCCTAGTTCAGCCCTCGAAGGCGAACTCGCGGACAAGGCGCCAACGCCCATCGAGGTACTCATGCAACCCCATTGACGTGACCTCCATCGTGGCGTGGAAGTCCGCAAGCTCGTCGTAAGCCGCGTCAAGGGCCGCCTCGTCGACATCGTGCGCGATCGTGACGTGGGGGTGGTACGGAAAGCGGGTCTCGACGGCAAGGTCTCCCGACCGGACATCGCGTTCGAGCTGCTCGCACGCGGAGATGCCCTGCGCGAGCGCGACGAACACCACCGGGGACACCGGACGGAATGTTCCGGAACCGCGCAGTTCCAGTCGGAACGGCGGGGTACGGGCCGCGACCGCGGCCAGATGGGCAAGGACCGCCTCGATCACATCGGCATCGACATCGATCGGCGCGAGGATTGTCACGTGCGCCGGCATCTCACCCGCATCCGGCGCGATCGCCAGCCGAACGGCATCCAGCACGGGCCCGTGCGGTGGCGGGATCTCGACGGCCACCCCGAGGGTCCGGCCGCTTCCCGCCTCCGGTGTCACGCCCGATCGAGTGGCACGAATCCCACCCGCTGGTAGACGTCGTCGAGAGTAGCGGCGGCCGTCGCCCTCGCCTTGTGCGC
>CAJAKT010000513.1 GCA_903940375.1 uncultured bacterium
CAGTAATCGCGATTGCGCAATGACCGGACCTCATCGTCGAGGATCCGTGACGCGACGAGGTTGTTGACGAAAACCGCTTCCGGATGCAGGTGCGAGTAGAAATGCCCCACCTCTACGTCCGAATGGCCATAGGTCATGTCATCGAATCGGTAGAGCGTGAACCACTTCCCGTCGACGACATGCTGGAGCTCGTGCACGGCTGGGCCGATGTTGCGCACCCGGTACCCGCCGGGGATCGGCTCGTCCGACACATCACTCGAATCCATCGGCACCGGACGCCCCGGGCCCAGCGGGCCGAATCCCACGTCCACCACGTATTCGCGTCCATCGAGAACCACACGGGAGATGCGGTGGGTAAGGGCCGGGTGAATGTCGCGACCCAAGACGACGCGAGCCATCTGCAAGCGCGGCGCAAATCCCAGATCGGTTAGGACCTCGAACAGCAAGCCGTTGTGCTCGAAGCAGTACCCGCCACGTCGGCGCACCACGATGCGATCGAAAAGGGAGTCAAGGTCGATGGGCAGCTGGTCGCCGAGCCGAGGCCCGATGCTGCTGAATGCGAACTCGCCGACGTGGTGTCGCGTCAGGGCACTGAGGAAATCCAGTGACGGATCCGACCGCTCCAGACCGACAGCCGCGAGGTAGCCGTCCGTGATGGCTCCTCGGGCCACATCGACAGTCGCCATCGCGTGAACGTATCAGCGATCAGGGAGCCCGTGCTGCCTAGAAGGGCACCACCACGTAGCGCTTGACCTGCCGGTACGCCGTGTAGCCAGGCACCTTGGGGGCGCTGTACGTCACCTTGACCAGAACCGGCCCGGGGTAGTTCACCGTAACTGACACCTCGCCGCTCGTTCGCTCCTTGACGGTGCAGTACGCAGTGTCACCGAGCGGGATCCACGAACCATCCAGGGCCAGGGCAACCTTGTCGGCGTAGCGCAAGAGCGGTCGACACTCAACGGTGGCGCTGACGGGCTGGCCGGCGTTGGAATCGATACCGCCGGGCAGAACGACGGTCGGTCGGGACGGCTCCACCTTGTCCGGCAGCGGCAGCGGCTGCGTGGGCTTCTGCACCACGACTGATCCACCCGGGTTACCGGGATCGACTGTGCCACCCGGGTTGGTCGGGTCGGTCGGGTCGGTCGGACCACCCGGGTTGGTCGGATCGGTCGGGTCCGTCGGCCCCGGGTTCACCGGGTTCGGTGACACGGTCACCGTGGCACTCGACTCGTTGTTTCCCGGACTCGGATCCTCGGTGAGCGACTCGACCGATGCGACGTTTCGGTACGAAGCCGTCGTCGGCGTCGCGGCGATCTGCACCGTCAGCTGCAGGTCCGGCGCGGACTCGTCCGCCGCAAGGTCGTCGAAGTAGGCGCAGTAGACGGTTTGGCCGTAAGGGAAGCAGGTCCAATCGGCTCCTTCCGACAGGAACGTCATGCCTGCAGGAAGCTCGTCCACCACCGTGATCGGACCTTCCGCATCCGACGGCCCGAGGTTGCTCACCGCCATCGTGAACGTCCATGTGCTGCCCGGGGTAGTGGACCCGGACGGTGTCTTGACGATGGCCAGATCGGCGGACGTGTCACCTACCTCGACCGTCGCCTCCGCTGGGTCGACATCGTCGTAGGGGTCACCGTGCGTCGGGAAGCTCGAGTACGACGGGATATCGACCACGTTCGTGAAGGAGCCGGACTTCGCGGACGACGGCAGCTTCGCGTCGTACGTCAGCGTCACCGACGCTCCCGGCGCGATCGGTCCGTCGAGCAGCCACGAGATGACGCCACCACCACTTGGCCCCTCACCGGACAGCGTCCCACCGCTGGAGATCGTGGCCGCGTCAACGATGACACCGTCCGGCACTGCGTCCTGCACCTCGACGAGGTAGGCCGCACTGACCCCATCGCCCACACCGTTGCTGACCACGACGGTGTAGGTGTACGGCTTGCCGGGGGTCGGCGCATCAGTCTCGACGGCCTTCGTGACGCCCAACCGCGGCCGAGCAATCGTCAGGTCCGCAGTGGCCGATGAACCCGGCACCAGCGATCCACCGTTGGTCGTCGCCCATCTACTGGTCGCTGTGTTCGTGAGTACGTCTCCGCTCGCCAGGTCCAGGCCACTCTGCACCCGCGCCGTGTAGACGACCGTCACCGTGACATCCGTGGCGGTCAGCCCGACATCGCCGACATTCCAGCCGATGGTGCGTCCGACGGGCGCGATCTCCGAACCGAATGTCGGGTTCTGCGCCGGGTCGATCACGATGGCACACGCCGCCGCCGGTGCGCACGTCACGCTCGTCGTGGCTACCGTCGACTCATCCACTCCTGTCGGCAGGAGATCCGTGACGATCGCGTCGTAGAACGACAGACCCGCCTGGTACGTCGTGGCGATCGTCCACGTCACCGTCTCACCCACGGCCGCCTCGGTGGGCTTGACCGTCTTCTCGATCAGCCCGTTCGACGTACGCACCTGCGACGAGGAACTCGCCGAGTAGACCCCCTCGAGCGCCGGGTCGAGGGCGTTGTTGTCCAGAGTGCTGCCCCGGACCGTCGCGACATTCGTGAAGGTCTCGGATGCCGCGACGCCCGCGTCCACCTTTGCGGTGTACGTCAGCGTCTTCGTGGCGTTGGCCGCCACTGCGCCCACGCTCCAGCCGATTCGTGTCGTGCCGGCGGCGCAGCCGTTGGCCCCGTCACCAGCCGTTGCCGCGTCGGTCGTCGCGCCATCCGTAGCGCCGTAGTCGATGAAGGACATCCCGGCCGGGACACAGTCGATGACGGCCGTGTCGTACGAGGTCGGGCGCGGCAGTGCAGGTGCGGCGGGCGACGGGTTGGTCACCCGCAGGGTGTACGTGATCGTCACGGTGTCATCGACGGGGCCCGTCGCGTCATTGGACTTCGCGATGATCGGGTTCGGCAGCACGACCTTGGCCGAGTACTGCGACGACACGTTGAACCCCGTGCCAGAGAACCGTGCGGTATTGGTGATGCCGCCACCGTGGGTGTAGCTCCCGCCGAGAACCTTCGCCCTGATCGTCACGGAGTACGCGAGAGCCGATGTCGTGTCGTTCGTGACCGACTTCGGCAGCGTGAGAGTGACCGTCCTTCCGGATCGGGTCAGCGCAGCACCGGACGGAAGCGACTGGCCCGGCATGATGCTCTGTCCGGCATCCGCCGCGATAGTGCTGGAAGCCGCGCTGCTGACGTACTCCAGCGAGGCGGGGAGGTCATCGCGGATGACCCCGTTGAGAGCGGTCGTACCCGCGGGAATGCTGCCCTGGATCGTGTAGGTGATCTCCTCGCCCACCGTGAACTGCGTCTTGAGATTGTTGTTCGGCAGGTTGAGTGACGTCACACCGGTCTTTGCGAGGGCGGCATTGGGAGTCCGCACATTGCTGACATCCGTGATGTCCACCGGTTCGTTCGCGATCCACGAACTGTTGGTCAGCGACTCGTACTCCAAAACGGTCGCCTTGTTGATGTAGTTCGCGTTGACGCTCACGTTCGACGGGATGCGTACGTCATACGTCAGCGTCTTCGAGTTGCCAGGAAGGGTCGATGCGATCTCGTCCGGCACCCGAGCCCAGGTGATCCGGCTAGGAACCTTCGCATCCGAGCAGGATCCAGCATCCGAAATCGCCGTGACGGTCGCGCACAGCAGACCGGCCGGCAGATCGTCGACCACAGTGAGATTGCGTACCGGGACGTCGCTGCCCGCGCCAGACGTGCCCACGTTGGTCACGTCGACACGGAAGGTGACGAGGTCACCGCCCTTCACCGTCTTGTTGTCAGTGTTCGGCGGGAACGGCGTCGCCGGCAGCCCGTTGATCTGGGCCACACCCTTGCTGATCGCCACCTGGCTGCCAGCGAGTTCGAAGTCGGACTGGTCGCGACCGGTGTAAGCGTCGCCGGTCGAGTCCAGACCACTGGTCTTGAGGAGGTTTCCGGTCAGTTCCTTGTTCGCGTCGAGCAGGGTCGAGTCCACCGTGGCCGCAAAGCGGACCTGGAAGACCGCACCCACCCCGCTGGCCAGTGGCCGCACGACCAGCTGGCCGGGGTTCGTCGCCTGCGCATCAAACTCGCCGAGGGTCCACAGCAGCGAGCCCCCCGCTGCACCGGCGGTGGCGTCCGAGAAGGCGATCTGGCTCACCGGAAGCGTGTTGTCCGGACCGACCGTCTCGCTGCCGGGTACGAAGCGCAGGGTCGTGGGCAGGAAGTCGCGCACGAGTGGAGACAGCACGTTGTTGACGCTCGAGCCTGGGGTGAAGCGCACGGTGAGGTCGAAACAGATGGTGTCGCCGACCTGGAAGGGCGGGGTGGGGATCGCGTCGCCGTACGTCTGCGCTGAGCAGTCCGTGATCGACCGGTCCTGGCCGATCCGCTTGTCGTTGGCCGGCAGCGTGCTGGTGATCGTGGCGGAGCTGACGTCAGCAACCGACAGTGATCCTTCGACAACGCCGGCGCCCGGAGGATCGAGCGGGTCGACGGCTGGGTCAGTCGTGCCCGTCGTCGCGACGCGATTGACATAGGAGTCACCTGACGCCGTAGGTGCGCCTGACGCGTACGTCGCGTCCATGCTGGCCTTGAACGTGATCACGAGTGTTGAACCCGCAGGCAGCGAGCCACTGGCCGCCGTGAAGCCAAGCCGCACGGCATTCGCCACCGTGGAATCCATAACGACGTCGAGAGTCGTCGGTGCGCCGTTCAGGGTGGCCACGGCACTGTCCGGGATGTACGTCAGGCCGTCCGGCAGGGTGTCCTCGATCTCGACATCCGACGAGTCCCGGTACTCGGAGGTACGCGCCGTCAGGGTGTAGGTCGCCGTGCCGCCGATCGTGAAGGTGCTGGGGGAGACGGACTTGCGGATCGCGAGATCCTCGGAGACCACGTTCTCCGTGTTCTCCGCCACGACGGACACGGGACCCTCGACCTCCCCAACCCCTGGTCCCTGGTACTCACCCGTGGCGACTGCGTAGTTCGTGTACGTCACTTCGGAGAGCCGCTCCGCCGTCGATGATCCCGTGTTGTTGTCGAGGTTCGCTGCCTGCTCACCGCTGGTGTCGGCCGGCTTGCCGTTCGGCCACGTGGCCGTGTTCTCGTACAACGGAATACCCGCGCGGTAGGTGAACGTCCGAGTCGCGCCGGGCGCGAGGTCGAACGCCTCCCACGTCACGTTCGTGTAGAGGGCACTCGGGGCCGGCCCAGTCCCGTCGGGGTCGCCGTCGACCGTGTCAACCGTCACCGGCGGACGGCATGGCGGCGCCGCGATCGTCGGGATGTCGGTCAGTGGATCAGCACCCACGTACTCGAGAAGGCCTCCGGTGGTGTTGTCGACGCCACCGCACCCGAGGAACTCCATACCTGCAGGGATCGCATCCGAGAGGGCAATGCCATTCGTCGCGTGCACCTTGTTATTGGTGACCGTGATTGTGTACGTCGTCGAGTTGCCGCCATGGATTCCGCGTAGGAGCTCCGCCTCGGGGCTTGGCTCGTTCTTGCGGATCTCGATCGCGTTGATCAGGGTCGTCTGCGTGTCCCGGGCAGTGAAGTCGCACGACGCTTGGCACGTACCGGTGACTCCGAAGACGGGGACGTCGAACGGATCGTTGGTGGCGAATGCCACAGCATCGTTGAGGAACGACGAGCCGACGGGGAGCAGGTCCGGGTCCGGCGTGACGGAGTAGGTGTAGGCGTGCTCCCCCGCCGCGCTGACATCGAAGAGATTCGACCAGACGAGCGTGGTCTGGCCCTTGGCCGGTGCGTCAGAGATCACCTTTGGCTCGCCGATACTGGATGACCCGGCCAGGTACCCGACGCCGACCGGAAGAACGTCCGTGACGGAGACGTTGTAGGCACGCCCGATCGCGGCTCCACGGGCATTCGAGACGGTCAGCGTGTACTCGACCGGCTCACCGATCAGGACGGAGTTGTCCGCCGTCGCGTCGTCGATCTGCTGCGTCAGCTGCTTGTCGACCGAGATGGCCGGCGCCGGTTCCGCCGCGCTTGCGCTCGGTGCGGCAGCGAGGGCGATTGCGGAGGCGGCGAGGACCGCGGAGAGGGCGCCGGACAGACCCTTTCGGGCTGGGATCACAAGATGCACGGTCATAGGTTAAGGGAACCCCAGTGCAGGAAGAGTGAAGTGCCCTTTTTCCTCCCGCAAACAGGGGACAGCCGGCATCCCAATCGACGTGCTGGGGCAGGTCTGGGGCTGTCGCCCCGATTGAGCGGCTAGCGCGCCCTGCGCCGATGCCGGTTCGGCTGGCCACTCGCTCGCGCTGCCGTGCTCTTCGGCTTGGCCTGCACGACCGGAGCCGGAGGCGCAGGGGTCACGTGCGCCGCACGGTCACCACGAACCTTGGCAACCTCGGGGCTGTTCGGCTGAACTCGCGTGAAGGTCGGATTGATGCCGGCCTGCCTCGTCAGCGACTTCACATCGCCGGACTGATCCGGCGTCATGATCGTCACGACGATGCCAGCCGCGCCGGCACGCGCCGTGCGACCGGAGCGGTGCAGGTACGCCTTGTGCTCGGCGGGCGGATCGACGTGCACGACGAGGGCAACCTCGTCGACATGGATACCGCGAGCAGCGATATCGGTGGCAACCAGCACACGAGTCGAGCCATCCGAGAAGGCGGCAAGGTTGCGCTCCCGCGCACTCTGGCTGAGGTTGCCGTGCAGATCGACGGCCGGGATACCCGATTCGGTGAGCTGCTTGGCGAGCTTCTTCGCCTGATGCTTCGTACGAGTGAAGAGCACGGAACGACCACGGCCCGCTGCCAGGTCGCGCACGACCGCAGCCTTGTCACCCGAGTCGACGGTGAAGACGTGGTGCACCATGTCCGTGGAACGCGTCTCGACCGGATCGACCTCGTGCTTGATCGGATTGGTCAGGTAGCGCTTGACGAGCACGTCGACGCCACGATCCAAGGTCGCGGAGAACAGCAGTCGCTGGCCGCGCGGCGGCGTGCGATCCATGAGCCGGCGAACACCGGGCAGGAACCCGAGGTCGGCCATGTGATCAGCCTCGTCGAGGACGGTGACCTCAACCGCGCTCAGGTCGCAATGACCCTGTCCGACGAGATCCTCGAGACGACCCGGGCAGGCGATGACGATGTCGACGCCTGCTCGAAGGGCCTTGACCTGGGGGTTCTGACCGACGCCTCCGAAGATGGTGACGGCGCTCATGCCCATCGCCTTCGCGAGCGGCTCGACGACAGCCAGGACCTGGTTGGCGAGTTCGCGTGTCGGCACGAGAACAAGGCCGCGCGGATGAGTGGCGGCCGTCTTCGTCCCGGAAGAGGCGAGTCGGACGACGAGTGGAAGCGCGAAGGCAAGGGTCTTGCCCGAGCCAGTCCGGCCGCGGCCGAGGACATCGCTGCCGGCCAGGCTGTCGGGCAGCGTTGCGGTCTGGATGGGAAAGGGATCGGTGATGCCCTCGGCGCCAAGGGCGGCGGCGAGGACGGCTGGGACGCCGAGGGCCGCGAAGCCATCGGACGTGGGGGCAGGAAGGGTTGTTGCCAAAGACACGAAAGATCCTCAGATCATGGTTGGCGGGACCGGATATCCGGACCTCGCACGCGAAGACGCTCTTCACGCGAGATGCTCGCATGGCCGCGGGATTGCGGCTGGAGCCAGATTCGACGCACACGCTGACGCGGTGCTGTCGAGACACCTGAGTATCGCACGCCGTGCACCATTCGACGAAATCCCGACTCGGCTTGCTGTAAAACATGCACGGAATCACGCGATCAAGGGGGCTCACATGACGCAGACGAGTGACGACGACAGCGTCCTTGAACGACTCGACCAAGTGGTCGACGATGTTCTTGCGCGAGATCTCGAGCCGCCGGAGCCGGAAGACCGATGGGAACGCCGACAGCGCATTCTCGACTCGTGGACAGCGATCATTCTCGCCCTCGCTGCGGTGGCGGCCACGTGGGCGTCATTCCAGGCGAGCCAGTGGAGCGGGTCGGAGTCCGACGCGCAGTCCGTCTCCGCGATCGCGCGAAGCGATGCAGGTCGCGCGGCCTCCGACGCCACCGGTGAACAGATCGTCGATTCGCAGATGTGGCTGAGCTGGCTCAACGCCTATGCGAATGGGCAGCAGCAGCGCGCAGACTTCTTTCGAGGACGATTCTCGCCGGCACTTGCAGCAGCGCAGGCCGAGTGGGTCTCCCGAGCGGTACTGGGTGCCGATGGCAAGCCCGTCACCATTCCACCCGGTACGCCCATGGACTTGCCGACATACGTCGTGCCTTCTTCTCTGACGGCGCAGTTGTATGCCGACAAGGCCGAGGCAGCACTGGCCGAGGCCGACGTCGCTTCGTCTACCGCGACGCGCTTCGTCCTACTTGCCGTGCTCTTCGCTCTCGTGCTGTTCTTCGCAAGCGTCGCCACGAAGTTCGCCGCACCGAAGGTGCAGGCACTGCTCATCCTGTTGTCGATCGCACTCTTGCTGATCACCTTCGGGCGCCTGCTATTGCTGCCGCAGTTGCTGTAGCGACTACGACGGACTGGGCTCGCTCACGGGGCTGGCGCAGCCCGGGCCGGAGACAACGGGCGATGTGATGGCCAGCTGGGCGTCGACCTCTGCCTGAGATGCCAGATCCGTGTACCCATCCCCGACGGCGAGATCAACCTGTCGACCCTTTCGGTCGAGCTGCACCAGCTCCGCACCCGGCAGATAGAGGAGGAGCAGGCGAGCACCTGGCTCCCCCTTGGGGCCGAATCGAATCTGCGCAACGCCGGTGATCGCCTTGCCAGTCGGATCATTAGCCACGTCGACGATCGTGAAGCCCCGCTTCTCAACGGCAGTCGCTGTCTTGCTGGCGAGACCCGAGGTCGCGGTCGCGTTGTAGACGTTGACCTTCACCTTCGCCGGCTTGGGGAGTGCGTCACCCGCAGCGACCATCGTCGTCACGCACGGGTTGGGTACCGGAGCAGCCGACTCGGAGGCGGACGAGTCGGACGACCCCCGCACCAGGCTCAGAATCCCGTACCCGATACCCACGACGACAAGCAGGGCCACGACGACAAGCAGGGCCACCAGCCAGGTCGGACGCGACGACTTCTGCCTGCGGATCGGGCTCTCGCGCAGTGACGTCATCATTCCTCCGGCGCGACTCGTTGGGTCAGCATGAACTGAGTAACCATCGCACCACACTCATCGGCTTGCACGCCGCCGATCACCTCGGAACGGTGATTGAGTCGGCGATCGCGGACCAGATCCCAGCGGGAGCCGGCCGCTCCGTACTCCTCATTCCAGGCACCGAAGACGAGCCGCCTGACGCGGGCCATCACGATCGCCCCTGCGCACATGGGGCAGGGTTCGAGGGTCACGACCATCGTGCAGTCGTCCAATCGCCACCGTCCGAGTGCTGCTGCCGCCTGGCGCAGGGCAAGTACCTCAGCGTGGGCGGTCGGATCAAGCAGGGATTCGCGGCTGTTGTGCGCGCGGGCCACGACCGTGCCCTCCCCATCCAGGACGACGGCTCCGATCGGGATCTCGCCGGACGCTCCACCGGAGCGCGCCTGAGCCAAAGCCAGTTCCATGGCTTCGTCATCGGTGACGGAGATCATCGTCCGCGCAGCGTGGCCGCGAGCTCCTTCGCGAACCCAAGTCGCTTCGCAATGGCCCGGACCTGCTCGTCGGGGTAGAGCTCCTCGTCCTGGCAGATCATGATCAGTTCGGCGCCATCGAGTCCGAAGTCGACACACAGGGACACGTCACCCGCAGCCTCGTACTCCTCAATATCGGCCTCGTCCCATTCCAGGCCGATCAGTTCGGCAGCCTCCTGGGCAAGTGACCAGTCGAGCAGTGCCACCGCATCGCTGATCATCAAGCGCACCCCGTCGCGAACGGTGTGCGCCAGGATGAAGAACTCGTCGGCGATCGACACGACGCCGAAGACACCCCCCTCACCGGGGAGTTGCCGGAGTGATGCGACGAAACCCTCGGCTGTCACCACGGCCGCTGGCGGGAGGGACACGACCGTCCAGCGGCCCTCCTCGCGATACGCGGCGATAGCGAAGTCGACGACGTCCGCAGTTACCTCCTCAGCGCTCACACCTGCATGGTGTCATGCGGGATGCCTCGAGGGTGGCCAGACCACTACTCTCGGCAGCATGCGGACCCTCGTGATCGACCATCCCCTCGTCGCCCACAAGCTCACGCGCCTGCGTCGGGAGGAGACCTCATCGGCCACCTTCCGTCTGCTGGCCGAGGAGTTGGTGACCTTGCTCGCCTATGAGGCGACCGACGGCCTGCGCGTGCAGCCGGTCACGATCCAGACCCCGGTCTCCGAGGCACAGGGTGTCGAGATGGCCGATCCGCGGCCGATCGTGGTGCCCATCCTCCGGGCCGGTCTCGGCATGCTGAACGGAATGATGAAGCTCATGCCGACAGCCGAGGTCGGCTTCCTCGGCATGGTCCGCGATGAGACGTCACTCCTGGCGACCACCTACGCTGACCGGCTCCCGCACGATCTGCATGACCGTCAGGTGTTCGTCCTGGATCCCATGCTGGCCACCGGTGGCACCCTCGTCGCCGCCATCGACCTGCTGCTCTCGCGCGGCGCCCGGGACGTCACGGCGATCTGCCTGCTCGCGGCACCCGAGGGGATTGCCCACATGGAGGAGGCCTTCGCCGGGCGCGACGCGGTCGTCACCGTCGTCACGGCCGCCCTCGATGAGCGGCTCAACGAGAAGGGCTACATCGTGCCCGGCCTCGGCGACGCCGGCGATCGCCTCTACGGCGTCGTCTAACGACGTCGAACAGCTACATCGCCTTGAGGATGTCCTCGACGCGATCCTTGGCATCACCGAACAGCATCGA
>CAJAKT010000514.1 GCA_903940375.1 uncultured bacterium
CCGTGATGCGCTCTGCTGCAAGCCGGCCGGACACCAGGACCATCGGCACGCCTACACCGGGCTGGGTGCCCGATCCGGTGAACACCACGTTCTCGCCCCACAGGTTGCCGGGACGGAACGGGCCGGTCTGCAGGAACGTGTGCGCGGAGGCGAACGGTGCGCCGCGCTCCATGCCGCGTGCCTCCCAGTCCAGCGGAGTGGTGATGCTCTCGACCTCGATGGCATCACCGAAACCGACGTAGCCGCGCTCCTCCAGCGTGCGCACGGCCTCGTCGCGATAGCGGGAGCCCTCCGTGCGCCAGTCGATGGGCGCATCGAGGTTCGGCGTCGGGAACAGCACGTAGTACAGCTCCTTGCCATCGGGGGCCAGCGACGGATCAGAGCGCGATGGATTGGTGACCAGGATGCTCGGGTCGCTCATCAGCGTCTTCTTCTCGATGAGGTCGTCGAACACGCCGGCCCACGTGCGGCCGAAGTGGATGTTGTGATGCGCGATCTTGCTGTACGACGCGGTGGAGCCGGCGAGCAGCAGGAAGCACGACGGTGAGTACGTCAGGCGACGGACCGACCACGGCTGGCTGCCGAGCAGGTCGCGGTGCGCGACGGGCAGGTCGGGGTTCAGCACGACGACGTCAGCCGCGATGCGCTCGCCCGTGGAGGTGATCACGGCGACGGCACGGTCTCCGACGGTCTCGACAGACGTGACCTCGGTGTCGTAGCGGAACTCGACACCGTGCTTCGCGGCTGCTGCCGCCATTGCAGCAGGCACCGCGTGCATCCCGCCCTTGGGGAAGAACACGCCGGCGACGGAGTCCATGTATGCGATCACGGCGTAGATCGCCAGCGCGTCGTAGGGGGACACGCCTGCATACATGGACTGGAACGAGTAGATCCGCTCGGTGCGCGGATCCTTCAGGTACTGGCGTACTTTCGGCGTGAGCTTGCGGAACCCGCCGAGCGCTACGAGGCGTGCCAGATCGCGTGTCAGGAGGTCCAGTGGCGAGTCGATATTGCGGTCGATGAAGTCGGCCATCTCGTAGCGATACAGCTTGGAGACGAAGTCGACGTACTTCCGGTAGCCCGCAGCCTCCTGCGGGCCGATCACGCGCTCGATCTCGTCGGCCATCTGATCGACATCGGAGTGCACGTCCAGGACAGAGCCGTCCGGGAAGAAGGACCGGTAGAGCGGCTCGACCGGCTCGAGGGTGAGCCAGTCGGACATCTCCTCGCCGAGGCAGTCGAAGGCATCGGCGATCAGGTCGGGCATGGTCAGCACCGTCGGCCCGGTGTCGAAGCGGTAGGTGCCGTCGGCGACCTCGATGTCGAGCCGGCCGGCCCGTCCGCCCGGGATCGATTCACGTTCGAGGACCGTGACGGTGCGGCCCGCGCCGGCGAGGCGCATGGCTGCGGACAGGCCCGCTAGTCCGGCGCCGACGACGACGACATTGTCGGTCGGGCCTTTGACAGTTCTCATCAGACGGTCCGCCGGGTCGCTGCGTAGGCGAGGCCGGTGAGGACCTCGTGTGCCTGGGGCTCGAGTTCGGCGGTGCCGAGAGCGGCCAGGGACTGGTTGAGGAGATCGCCGATCAGCGTCTCCGTATGGGCGAGGGCACCGGTTGCCGCGATGATCTCGCGGAGGGCGTCGACTCCATTGGCATCCAGACCCGGATCGCCCAGGTGCCGACGGATCACCTCCGCCTGAACGGGAGTACTGCGCTCGACGGCGATAGCGATGAGCACCGTGCGCTTGCCCTCGCGCAGGTCGTCACCCGCCGGCTTGCCGGTCTCGATCGGGTCACCGAACACGCCGAGGATGTCGTCGCGCAGCTGGAACGCCTCGCCGAGGGGCAGTCCGTAGCCGGTGTACGCGGCGAAGACGTCGCGTCCGGCACCGGCAAGGGCCGCACCGACATGCAGGGGTCGTTCGATCGTGTACTTCGCGGACTTGTAGCGCACGACGCGCAGTGCCCGTTCGACCGAGCCGCCGCCGCGCGCCTGTTCCAGCAGGTCGAGGTACTGGCCGGCCATGAGTTCGGTGCGCATCTCGTCGTAGACGGTCTTCGCGCGGCGCAGTGCGTCGTCGGGGAACTCGGCCGTCAGCAGGACCTCGTCGGCCCAGGACAGGCACAGGTCACCGAGCAGGATCGCGGCCCCGACGCCGAAGTCCTCGGGGGACCCGAGCCATTCGGCACCGCGATGGACGCCAGCGAACCGGCGATGGGCGGCGGGCAGTCCCCGACGGGTGTCGGAGCCGTCCATGACGTCGTCGTGGATCAGGGCACAGGCCTGCAGGAACTCCAGCGAGGCGGCCGCTCGCAGTGCCGCGTCATCGTGAGCGGGATCCCCGCCCGCACCCCGCCAGCCCCAGTAGCAGAAGGCCGGGCGCAGCCGCTTGCCACCGGCGAGCAGTGCGCGCAGGGCCTCGACCATCGGCGTGAGATCGTCGCTGACACCTGCCAGCACATGTGACTGGTGGGCGATGACCCCGTCGACGACAACCTGGACGCGCGTCCGGAGGTCGGCCGCATCGAGGGGTGATGGGGGCTTGGCGGATGTCACACGCCGAGCCTACGGCCAAGCCGGTGATTCGGCTGACCCGGCGACCGGCCCTATTCTGTGCTCATGCATTCGCACGAGTCCCTCGGCCAGATCCTGTCGAGCGGGCAGCGATCGTTCTCCTTCGAGCTGTTTCCGCCCAAGACCGACGAGGGCGAGCGAGTGCTGTGGCAGACGGTCCGCGAGATCGAGGCGCTCAAGCCGACGTTCGTGTCGGTGACCTACGGCGCTGGTGGCTCGACGCAGGGCCGGACCGTGCGGCTCACCGGCCAGATCGCCGAGGACACGACGCTGACTCCCGTCGCGCATCTGACCTGCGTGGGTGCGAGCCGCGACCAGCTGCGTGATGTCGTCGGGCAGTACGCGGCCGAGGGTGTCAACACCATGCTGGCCCTGCGCGGTGATCCGCCGACCGGACTCGACACCCCCTGGGAACCGCATCCGGGCGGGCTCGACCACGCCGTGCAGCTCGTCGAGCTGATCCGCTCGCTCGGCACGTTCAGCGTCGGCGTGGCCGCCTTCCCCGAGGGCCATCCAGAGTCGTCCGACCTCGACCAGGACGCCCGCGTGCTGGCCATGAAGCAGCAGGCCGGTGCCGAGTTCGCGATCACCCAGCTGTTCTTCCGCGTCGAGGACTATGTGCGGCTCGTTGACATGGCGGGTGCGCATGGGTGCGATATGCCGATCGTGCCGGGCATCATGCCGGTCACGAATGTCTCGCAGATCGAGCGTTTCGCTGCCCTCTCGGGGGCGGCCTTCCCGACCGAGCTCGCCGATCGGTTCAGTGCCATTGCGGACGATGCAGATGCCGTGACGCGGATGGGCATTGATGTTGCGGCGGAGATGTGCCAGCAGCTCCTCGATCTCGGGGCTCCGGGCCTGCACTTCTACACACTCAACCGCTCGCACTCGACGATCGAGGTGTACCAGGCCCTCGGCCTCGGAGCGTCGACCAGCTGATCGCCGTCGCTAGGTAGCTGGCGACGCCCGGCCGATGAGGTCGGCAACGATCTCCGCACCCATCCCCACGAGCGGGAGCCCGCCGCCGGGGTGCGATGAACCGCCCACGAGGAACAGCCCGGGGATGGGCGACTGGTTCGCCGGACGCTGGAACGCTGCGCGTGCGCCGTTGCTCGACGTGCCGTAGATGGAGCCGCCGGGTGCGCGGGTGGCCCGCTCGAGATCGGCCGGGCTGCGAACCTCGCGCCACTTGATGCGATCGCGCACATCCATCCCTCGTTCCGCTAGCCGGGCGAGGACGTGGTCGGCGTACGAATCGGCGAAGCCGGGCGCATCCCAGTCGACGGTTCCCCGCGTGCCGTCGCCGTGGCGCGGTGCGTTGATGAGGATGAACCACGACTCGCTGTCGTCGTCCGGTCGCATCTGCGGGTCATCGGGAGCGCACACGTAGATGGCGGGATCGTCCGCGGGCCTGGGGCTCGACCCGAAGATGGCGTCGAACTCACCGTCGTACTCCGCTGGGAACCACACATTGTGGTGCTGGAGCCCGGGCGTACGCCCGTTCAGGGCGAGGAGAAGGACGAAGCCGGACAGGCCCGGGGTGCGTTTGGCCAGGTCGCGCGCGATCCGATGCGCACGACGGTCGTCGATGAGTTTGCCGTACACCTGCTGGGCATCGGCATTGGCCACGACGATGTCGGCATCGATGTGCTCACCATCGGCGAGTGTCACTCCTGAGGCTGCACCGTCTGTCAGTTCGATCGACATGACGCTGGCATGCGTCCGCATGGTGACGCCGCGCTCGCGGCAGCGTTCGACAAGGGCGTCGGCCAGGGTCGCAACACCGCCACCGATATGCCAGGCACCGAAGGTCTCCTCCATGTACGGGACGGTGGCCAGGACGGCCGGCGCCTTGCGAGGGTCCGAGCCCGTGTAGGTCGCGTAGCGGTCGAGAACCTGGCGCAGTCGCGGATCAGTGAGGTACTCCCGCCCGATATCGCGCAGTGACGACATCGGGGCGATCGTGCGGATGTCATCGGGGCTCTTGGCCATCGCCACCAGATTGCGCCAGCCCTGCAAGGGCGACTGCAGGAACGGCTCGCGGGTGATGCGCCACATCTTCCCGCCGCGGGCGATGAGACGTCGCCAGTCGGCATCGGCCGTGCCACCCAGGGCCGCACCGAATGCCATCGCGGCTTTCGCCGGGTCGACACCCGGGACGACGACGGAG
>CAJAKT010000515.1 GCA_903940375.1 uncultured bacterium
ACGGCATACGCGATCGACTTGAGCACGAGGATCGCCACGACGGTGGAGGCGGTCGTGAGCGTGGGCAGTTCGCTGATCATCTCTTCGCCGGAGGTGACGACGAACAGCACGGACGCTCCGGTCCAGGCCTGCAGAATGAGAGCAGTCACCGCGACGACCAGCGCAGCCGCGACGAGGATGACCAGGTGCGGGCCCTGGCCCGCGGCCCGGGCGAGCACGGCGGCAAGCAGCCGCGACAGCGTGACGGCCACGCTCGCGACGATCGCGATGGGGATGGCCCACGCCAGCTGGGCGAGCTCGATGGCCGTCGGAGTGCTGCCGAGCTGCATGTTCCCGGACAGGATCGGTCCGACGAACAGGGCGAGGATCGCGCCCAGTGCGCCGAATCCGACGATCTTCTTCTCGGCCGCGGGGTCGGTGAACTTCATCCCCTTCGCGGTGACGGTGCCGATCATGGAACCTGTCGCGACCAGGGCGACCTCGGGGCCAAGGACCACGCCGCCCCACAAGGAGGCGAGGATCGCCAGGATCGCGCCGACGTAGTCCCTTGGCGTCAGCCCACTCACCTTGATGCCGCCGATGGGGGAGTGACCCGTATCGCCGACGAACCTGCGGACGACATACACGAGGACCGCAGCAAGGAGGAGCACCCCGATGACGTACCAGGCGGGGGTGGTCGCCCAGGAGGCTGGGATGTCCTCCCAGACGAGCGCGATGCCGGCGTTGACGGCCTCGAGGACCGCGTAACCCAGGACCAGGCCGATGACGCCGGCGATCAGCATCGCGGGAAGCGGGCGGCGACTCGTCGACGGTGCTGCGGTTACGGACATGGCCGTATCCCACCATGCCCGGACGCGCCGTGGTACTTCGCCTCGCACGGCGGGTTACCGTGGAGGTGACCACGGTCGCGCACAGGGACGCGACCGAGGTTCGAGGAGGAGTCATGGCAAGCAGCAACAACGCGGCAGCGGGCGGGGCGGGTGCGGTCTACGGACTCGGGCTCTTCGGCGCGCTGGTCTGGAACTGGCAGCAGGCGGAGACGTTCTGGGGTTACCCCTGGGGGGTTATCGAGTCCCTCTTCTGGCCGGGGTTCCTGGTCTACGAGTTGTTCCAGCTCGCTGGGTAGCGGTGCACCTCGTCGGGCCCGGGTAGGCGCGACATCAGCCGGCCAAAGGACCGGCGTGGTGTGGGGCTGCATTTAGGGGGGTCCCAAGGTACGGTCGTGCTAGTCCGTCCCCTGTGGGGGACGGTCCGGCACGGGTATCCGCCCATAGGGGCGCGAAAGGGGCACGCACGTGGCACGCATCGGCGAGAGCGGCGATCTGCTCAAGTGCTCCTTCTGCGGGAAGAGCCAGAAGCAGGTCAAGAAGCTGATCGCCGGTCCCGGCGTATATATCTGCGACGAGTGCATCGACCTGTGCAACGAGATCATCGAGGAAGAGCTCAGCGAGGCCACTGAGGCCACGTGGGGCGACCTGCCCAAGCCGCGTGAGATCTTCGAGTTCCTCGATCAGTACGTCATCGGCCAGGACGTGGCGAAGAAGTCGCTGTCCGTCGCCGTCTACAACCACTACAAGCGCGTGCAGGCCGAGACCACGGGATCCGAGCGCACCAAGGACGAGCGCGTCGAACTCGCGAAGTCGAACATCCTGCTGCTCGGTCCCACCGGGTCGGGCAAGACGCTGCTTGCGCAGACGCTGGCGCGCATGCTGAACGTGCCGTTCGCGATCGCGGATGCCACGGCTCTCACGGAGGCCGGCTACGTCGGCGAGGACGTCGAGAACATCCTGCTCAAACTGATCCAGGCCGCGGACTACGACGTCAAGCGCGCCGAGACCGGGATCATCTACATCGACGAGATCGACAAGGTCGCGCGCAAGAGCGAGAACCCGTCGATCACGCGCGACGTGTCGGGTGAAGGCGTCCAGCAGGCGCTGCTGAAGATCCTCGAGGGCACGACCGCCTCGGTTCCGCCGCAGGGCGGGCGCAAGCACCCGCACCAGGAGTTCATCCAGATCGATACGACGAACGTGCTGTTCATCGTCGGCGGTGCGTTCTCCGGCCTCGACACGATCGTCGAGCAGCGGCTGGGCCAGAAGCGACTCGGGTTCACGTTCGACCTCATCGACGGCGAGCGGGTCGACGAGGATCGCGATCCCGACGACATCTTCAGCCACGTGATGCCCGAGGACCTGCTGAAGTTCGGCATGATCCCGGAGTTCATCGGCCGGCTGCCCGTCTTCACGTCCGTCAGCAAGCTCGATCGGGCCGCGCTCGTCGCCGTCCTCACCGAGCCGAAGAACGCGCTCGTGCGTCAGTACCAGCGGCTGTTCGAGCTTGACGGCGTCGAGCTCGAGTTCGACGAGGAGGCGCTGAGCGAGATTGCCGAGCAGGCGCTCAAGCGCGGCACCGGTGCACGCGGCCTGCGCGCGATCCTCGAGGAGGTGCTGCTCAACGTGATGTACGACGTGCCGAGCCGTACCGACATCGCGAAGGTCATCATCAGCGGCGAGGTCGTACGCGACAGCGTCAACCCGACCCTGGTGCCGCGAGAGGCGCCGCGTCGCGAGCGTCGCGAGAAGTCCGCCTAGTTCGGTTTCCGTTCCCCGCACGACCCGCCACTACTTGCCTGCCGGTGAGTGGGAGAAATGGCAAGGAATCGCTGTTTCGGTGCGCATTCTCGCCGTTTGTCCCGCATTGCGGGAGAAACGGATGGGGGCGGGGGGTTACTCGCCGCGGCGGCGCTCGGGCAGCAGGCCGATCTCGCGGGCCCGGCCCGCCGTCGACCGGCGGTCATGCGTGGCCAGCAGCTTCATCAGGTGCTGCAGGTCCTTCTTGATCGTCGGCACGGAGTAGCCCAGGCTCTTGGCGATCTCGCCATTGGTGCGGTCCAGGCCGACCAGCTCGAGGATCTCGCGCTGCCGCTCGCTGATGCGCACGTCGCGCTGCGGTGCCGGCGCCGATCGGCGCCAGCGGTCGACGAGGATGTCGCGCTGGTTGTTCATCCACATCGACAGGCCGGCCGTGATCCCGTCGAGGTACTGCCAGTCGGCGGGCTGCCACTCGTGCAGGTCGGCCTGCAGGATGACGACCGCGCCGATTGCCACGCCGGAGTTGAGGACGGGGACGAAGACGAGCGTGCCCGCGCCGTCGTTCATCGCCGCGCCATCCACGAGTGACGGCTCCGTGCTGAGGATGGGGTAGCGCGTGACGAGCTCGCTCTCGGGCAGGACGATCGGATTGAGCGTGACGAAGGCCTCGGCCAGGGGCATGGGCATGGAGGTCGAGACAACGCGGTAGCCGCTGACCAGTTCCTCGTCGATGCCGTAGTTGCCGGCCAGCTCGAGCGAGGTGTCTGCGTCGTGGGCATAGACGCAGGCGGCCATCGCGCCCAGGGGGGCGAGGGCTCCCAGCACGAGGGCTCGAGTGGCCGCATCGCCGTCCGGGTTGCCGGCGAGGAAGCGCAGGAAGTAGCTCAGGGCCGTGGTGCGGTCGAGCTCCATGACGCCACCTGGTCCCATCTGCCCGAAATGAGCGGATTCCGTTCGTATTCGTCCGGTGTGGAGCCTAGAGCACGGGCGATCCGGATGTGGGGCGAAGGTATAGCCGTCTATATCCCTTTTTCAGGCTACGACCGGCTCCTGTGCCCCTCTACCCTGAGCGTGCTGGGACTGCTTGATGAGAAATCATCGGTGGACTGCTGAGGGGCGAGTCCACCCAGACCGGCGGAATCACCCGCAAGGGTGCGATTCCGAAGGTGAAGAGCCCGCGGGACGGCTTCCCTGAGCTATCCCGCGGGCTTTTCTCTGTGATCCGGCAGGCAGGCTCACAGTGGCTACTCGCCGATCGACTACTGCTGGCGCCCGACCCGGCTGCCGACCGATTCGCGCACCGAGACATGCGGGTGCTTGGCGTCAACCGTGAGCCGGATGTTGTGCAGTGCCAGCTCGCGGGTGTCGATCCACTCGTCGGCGATGGCGATGAGCCGCGTGTCGTGGGTGGCGACCGCGCTGGCGGTCTGCTGGATGGTCAGGCCATCGATGCCGTTCGGTCCCTGGACGACATGCTGGGGGAAGATGACCGCCCATCGCTGCCAGCCCGCCAGGTCTGCCGGGTCGGCCGCTGCTGCCGCGCTCGACGTCATCGCGATGCTGAGCCCGCGGTCCGACAGCAGTCGCAGGGCCTGACCGCCGCCGAGGGGCACTGCGTCGATGAGGATGACCGTGCGGGCGCACTCGCGGCGGTCCAGGAACGGGCTGACGAGATTCGGCATGGCGAGCATGCCGGCGTCGGGACTCAGCAGGATCGATGGCAGGGCGACCAGGACGGGGAGGTCGGCATGGCCCAGAGCATCGGCCTCGGCGAATACCGACTTCAGCCGCTCGAGCACGATGTGCGTTGCCGTCGCCGCGAGCTCGGTCTGGCGGTTGACGAGGATGCGGAAATTGTCCGGCTCCTGGAGGTCAAGGGTGCCGAAACTGCGCTGCCAGCCGACCGACGCGACGAGAGCCTGAACGCTGGCCGTGTCGATGTCGCAGACGGGCACGAAGGTCGTGGTGAATGCGCCACCGCCAGCCGTCGCTTCGTCGGATCGCATCAGGTTGAGCACGTCAACGGCCGTGACCGGAACCTCGGGCTCGCCGATGATGTCCTCAGGTCGGATGTCGTACGCCAGCAGGTTGTCGACGGAGAAGGGATCACGCGAACCCTGATCGACGGCAAGCCTGTTGCGGGCGGTGGCCATCAGCCCGTCGTACGCGAAGTCGTCGACCTGGTGCGCGGCATAGCCGAAGGAGACGCTGACGTGGACGTCGACATCGAGGCGCGCGCTGGGCACCGCCCCGTGGTCGTTGATGTGCTGCTGCAGCCCGCGCAGGAGTGAGATGCCGTTGCGAATGATGGGGCCTCCGCCGAGGGCCACCCACAGGAGTCCGGGCTCCTCGTAGGCGGCAAACAGATCGTGGCCGGCGAAGTCCTGGTGGCCGAGCGCCAGTCGCATGACCTGGGCGACGGCGGCCTGCTCGAATCGGCCACCGGCCAATGCACCGAACTCATCGATGGCGTAGACGCCGACGAGCATCGAATCGGTCTGCGGGCTGGCATCCGCGCGCATGCGCATGCGGGCGACGGCCTCTTCGAAGGCGGTAAGCGTGGGCCAGCGGTTGACGCGGTTGAACATCGTGTCGAAGGCGGTGGTGATGCGATCGTCGTCGGAAGCGACGACCGGGGTGAGCAATGACGCCGTGGCAAGTTCGGTGAACTGATGGACGATGCTGCTCGAGCGGACCATGAACCAGCCCGTCCACATCCAGCCGGCGATGGTGACACTGCTCGTATTCGGGTGTCCCGGCACGGCGTAGAGAGGCAGCCGTAGATGCGGCAGGGACGTCATCGACTTCGGGTCGGGTGCGGGGGCGTTGTCGTAGAGGTCGACCGCGACGAGATGACTCGTGCTGCGCCCGCGCCCGTCGTCGACGATGGCCATGGCCCGCGTCGCGCCGAAGATCGAGACTGCCATGCGGGTCGTGGTGGGCAGGGCCGCGCGCGCTGCCAGTTCGGGGCTGAGCGAGCCATCGGTGAGCCGGGCCACGATCTCTGCCTGGTGTGCTGACCACAGCGAGATGGTGCGCAGAGCATCGCGGCGCCAGATGCGGATCGAGACGAACCAGAGCACGAGCCACGAAGCCACCAGGATGCCGAGCCCGGTCAGGGAACCGGCGATGTCGGACGCGCCACCGGCGTTCTCGCCGACCCACAGGCCGACAACCGAGACCAGCCACGCGATGAGGGCACTGACGATCGCGACAACGATGCGCCGGGTGTCGACGGCATCGCGGGCAAAGGCCCATCGCGTGCGATCGCCGCTGACCCAGCGCTCGACGGAGTTGAAGGCGAGCCCGATGTACATGGCGACCAGCGCAGCGAAGAGGAGCGGAAGGATCGACCCCTGCGCAGACACGGAAGCGGACAACGGCTTGACGATCAGGAACGCTGCGATTCCCGTGACGGCCGAGGACCAGGCCATCGCGAGGCTGTGGAACCGGGCATTCGGATCGGATGCGAGCTCGCGGCGACTCAGGAACACGACCCGGATGACGAAGGCCAGGCCGAACAGCGTCATCGTCAGGGCGGCATCGAAGTACAGGCCGGCGAGCAGCGCACCGACAAGGACGGCGTCGAAGGAGATGGTTGTCGACCGCCACGGCCGGATAGGCGCGGACGGGTTGCTCAGGACCTCACGGGTCAGGGCCGCGTTGCGCGTGCGGAAGATGGCCTGGGGCGCGAACACGCTGATGATGACGAGGCCGATGGCCGCGGGCAGGGTCGCCGCGCCGAACGCTGACTGGCCGGTGAGCTGGTTCCCGCCGGCCGCGACGACCGTCCAGATGGCGGCCGTGAGGGCGATGGCTCCGGTGGTCATGCAGACCAGTCCGACGATGCCGACCCGGTACTGCACCTGGCGCTCCGCCTCGCTGCGTCGCCGGAAGGCCGAGACGGGGTGCAGCCAGGCGCCGACGGCCACGGTCGCGGCAGCAAGCGATGAGCGTTCACCGGGGAAGCGGGTCACATTTCATCGTAGCGCTGGATGTCGATGCGAAGGGGTAGCCCCGCTCTGGTCATAATGGCTGATATGTCGCGAAGGAGTCCGATCGGACGCCCGCGAGGTGGTCGGCTTGTGCCGGTTGCCCTCGCCGGTGCGCTGTCGGCTGCCCTGCTGGGGGCGATCGGTGGCCCGGTGGCCCCTGTCGCCGCTGACAACAACCCCTCCGGACCGGCCCAGCCCTCGGGACCGACCCAGGACGGCGGCGGCGCCCTGCCGGGGGAGAAGCCACCGGCCGACGGCGTGGATGCCGCCCGCCCGCACACCGATGCCGCCCCGCCGATCGACCCGAGCTTCGTCGACAACTACACCCGCGTGTGGAAGCAGGTCGAGCGAGGCAAGCTGAAGGTGCGCTCCCTCGGGGAGGACCTGATCGCGGCGCAGCAGGTGCTCACGGCCTCCTTCAGCGACCTGGCCCTGACGATGCGGGTCCGCAATCGCGCAGAGTTCGAGCTGTCGGATGCCAACAACCAGTTCACGGTCGCGGTGCGTGACATGTACATCACCGGCACGACCGATGTCGACGTGATCCTCGGCGTGCTCGGCAGCAAGCCCGATGACGTGCTGCGCAACATCGACTCCATCGTCTACATGCGATCGGCCACCGGTCAGGAGTCCGCGAACTACGACTGGGCACAGCGCTCGGCTGTGTCGGCGCAGTCGGCTGCGGCAGCCACGCTGATCCGCGCCGAAGACGACCGTAACCGCGTCGATGTCGTGCGCAAGGCGCTGAAGAAGACCAAGAAGGAACTCAAGTCCGATCAGAAGGAACTCCAGAAACTGGTCAGTGTCGCCGCCCCTCAGACCGTCGTATCTGCGAACGGCTGTCCCAAGGCAGTGCTCGAGGGCACCGTGCCGGCGGGTATCAACATCAAGCAGTTGTGCGGCATCGCGGTGCGCACCGCATCGAGCCCGCAAGCGGCCTTCGCCATCAAGTGGGCGCTCGTGCGCCTCGGGGCGCCGTACGCCTGCGAGGGCATCGGCCGGCTGGAGCCGTGGCGCTACGACTGCTCGTCGTATGTGTCGCGTGCCTACGCCGAAGGTGCCGGTCTCAAGACGGCAGGTGACGGCTGGGCACCCTCGACCCGGAACATGGTCCCGTGGGACGGGGCCTCGCTCGACCCCCACTACGCGATCATCCCGCCCGCCGAGATCCGTCCGGGTGACCTGGTGCTCTACGACACCTGCCCCACCGGAGAGGTCTGCCCGTATCGGCATGTGGTGATGTACCTCGGCCCCCAGGAGAAGGGCGGCGTGCCGATGATGGCCCACACCAACTCATGCGGGAGCGTGGCCCACGTGGAGCCGTTCACCGGCACCGATGCGGCCAATCTGCTGGGCGTGCGGCGGGTCATCCCGCTGGCGGGGGAGCGCATCATCGGCCGGCTGGATGCGCCCAAGAAGCCGGGGAAAAGCGATAAACCGGGCAAGGGCGGTTCGGCGGCTCAGGGCTGAATTGCCCGGAACTCGCGCTCGCCGGGGCATCAGTCCGGGGTGATCTGGTCCGAAACCCATAGTGGAACCGGCGCGTCAGATCGTGGACCGGTCTGAGGGAGTGGGCAATGGCCGAGAAGCGCCGCGAGCGCACATCGTGCCTGTCGCCACGTGCTGGCGAGGGCGGCTTCACGCTCGTCGAGGTCCTCGCGGCCGTCTTCATCTTCGCCGTCATCTCGACGGCAACCTTCACGATCATCGTCACGGCGCTCAAGACGGTCCACCAGAACAACGAGCGAGTCCTGGCCGCCAACGTGGCCCGCTCCCAGGTCGAGTACCTGCGGCTCCTGGGTGCCGCGAACATCACCCCGGGCCTGTCCACCACGCCACCGCCGGGCACCCGTCCGGACTTCGTCGTCGAGACATCGGCACAGTGGGTCGGACTCGGGCAGGCCGCCAGTGCCTGTGATGCCGCCACCCCCGGGCAGGCGTATGTGCGGGTCCACGTCGAGGTCACCAGCCCCGATGTCGACGGTTCATCGTCGATCGACACCGTCATCGCCCCCGATGCCGCGGCCTCGACCGTGGGAACGGCTGCCGCCGCCATCTCCGTGAAGGACGCCAGCGGCGACCCCGTGAGTGGGGTGACCGTCACCTCCGTCGACACGGCTCATCCCGCGAACTCCTTCATCCTCGTCACTGGTGACGACGGGTGTCTGTTCATTCCGCAGTTGACGGCGCCGAGCAGCCTGAACGTCACGATCAGCAAGACGGGGTACGTGTCATCGAGCCCCACCGGTACGACGGCCACGGTGCCGCTTGACCAGGACAACCTGGCCAAGCCGAGCTTCCAGTACGCCCCGGCAGCCGGGATCACGTTCGTCGGATCCCTTGCTGACTTCCCCCTGGTAAGCGGGATGCCGGTGAAGTGGCAGGTCAATGAGACCGGCGCCACCCTGCACACCGGTGCTGTCGGCACGGCTGTGACGGATCAGTGGCCGACGGTCACCGGATTCACGGCATGGCCCGGCGACTGCGACGACGCCGACCCGCAGGTCTACTCGAGTTCCCGGCAGGCGTTCGACTTCATTCCCGGCAGCGAGGTGAGTGCGGCGCTGACGGTGCGACCGGTGAGATTGCGCGGGCTGCCGGCAGACACGCCCGTCACGGTCAAGCACGTGGGCGGGTCGGGCTGCACGACATCAGCCATCCCGATCGGTCGGTCGAATGACAAGGGCATCCTGCGGGTCGGCCTGCCCAACGGCGACTGGACGTTCACCGCGCTGACGGAGACGCAGGGCCTGGAGGCTCCGCTGGCCCCACCAGCGGCCGGGGCGGAGGAGCCGATCACGGTCGTCAACTTCACCCTGGCGAATCTGGATGCGAGCCCGTCGCCGAGTCCGTCGGGCTCGGTGTCTCCTTCGGCGGTGCCGTCGCCATGAGCAGGGCCACGTTCCATCACCGCACCGCATCCGTCGAGTCCCGAGGCGACGAGGGCTTCACGCTGATCGAGCTGATGACGGCGGTCGGCGTCTTCAGTGTCCTGATGGTGATCGTCGGTGCGACCACGATCTCCGGCTTCTCCGCCATCCGGGAGGCGACCAGCCGCTCATCCATTCAGCAGGAGTCGCAGAACGCCATGGAGTGGACGGGGCGACTGCTGCGCTACGCGGCGTCGCCCGATGGTGTCGTCAACGCGATGCCGGAGGCAACGGCCACGGCGGTGACCGTCTATACGTACTCGGGGACGGGTACGAAGGAGGACGTGCCGTACAAGGTCCGCGTCTATTCGAAGGCGGCACCCGACGGCGGCACCTGGGTGATGTCGGACGTGACGACGCCGCGGCTCGTCAACGGCGTGTGGGACTGGACGACGGCACCCGTCACGAAGGTGAGTCGCATCGTGCTGCGCGTCCCGCCGGGCACGACGGGATCCGCGCTGAACCTGAAGTACTACGCCTGCACGCCGACCACGAACTGCCTGACGACCCGGCGCCAGGTGACGCCGGGGGCGTCCGGGCCGCTCACCCTGGGCGCGGTCGAAGTGCCCGAGTCGATAGTGGTGTCCATCGGTGACCCGTCGCTGCCCGGCAGCATGGTCACCCAGGCCGTGAAGCTGGTGAACCAGGCATGACGAAGCGGACGGACGACGACTCCGGCGTGGCGATGATCCTCGTGATGGCCTGGGGTCTGCTGATGATGGGCATGGTTCTTGCGGTCTCCCAGATGGTGGTCAACCAGGTGGTGCCGTCGGATAGGAGCGAGCATTCCTACTCGGCCCTGGCCGCGGCCGAGGCAGGCCTCGCAGATCTGCAGGCCCGTATCTCCGTCGGCACGATCGCCTCCGTGCAGGCCGACTCGACGAACCTGGCCCTCAAGGGCTGGGTGCCTGTTCCGGGCGGCAACACCAACAGCGAGTTCACCTATGCCCTCGACGGAACCAAGTCGGGTGCCGTGGGCGAGGTGCGCGCCTATGCGACGGGTCGCTCCGGCGACATCACGCGCACAGTGGAGGCCGTGCTCTCCAAGCGGTCCACCCTCGACTACGTCTACATGAGCGACATCGAGACACCGTCGCCGGATACTCCGGGCGTGTACCCGACGACGTTGTACGGAACGTCCGGTAAGACGTACCAGGAGATTGCCGCCACCCTGTGCTCTCGTCGATGGGCGGAGCCAGGTCCGGTCACGGTCAGTACCTCGGGGGCGGTCGTGAACGGCACGCAGCGGAACCTGCGGTTCTGCAAGTGGGCCGGCATCTTCGCGGTCGAGCGGCTCATCGGATCCGTGCACACCAACGATGTCTGGTGGCTGGAGAACACGAGCCTGGCCAACACGCTGCAGGTCAATGCCATCACGTCGTCATGCCGCATCGTGTCGGGATCGTCTGCTCCGGGCTGCCCGGACAGTCACCGCTTCATCGCGAGCAGTGCGGTCTCCTCGGGCACGCCATCGCAGTACCAGGGCGATACCTGGCCGATCACCGGAACCGACTCGACCCAGCGGAATCCGCTGTACGACTCCGTTCTCGACCTGCCGCCGAGCCCCGACCTGCTCAAGCAGCGAGCGGCGGAGACGGGCTGCATCTTCACGGGCCCGACCCGCATCCGGTTCTCCGAGGAGGGCGGGATCGGCTACATGTACGTGACGAGTCCGGACACCAAGCAGACCCGGGCCGGGTGCGATGGCGGAGACGGCACCACGTTGCAGAGTGCGGCGACGAGTCAGGTAACAAAGAAGGTGGCACTCACGGACTTCTCCGACCTGGTCATCTACGTCCAGAATGTTCATCCGAGCACCGAGGTCGACGACCCGGCCCTCGACTACACGGACCCGATGCAGAAGTACTACTGGGAGAAGCAGAATCGCTGGACCAGTGGCGCTGAGCCCACCTGCACGCTGAAAGGCACCAAGAAGTACCCCTTCGTCATTCCCAACGACACTGTCGACAGGAGCTACTTCAACTCGGGATCGACCTACAAGGGCTTCCCCTCCGAACTCGCCGACGTGAACTCGCCTTGGTACGGCACCGCCTGCGCGAACGGTGACCTCTACGTCCAGGGTGCCTACAAGGGCGCGATCATGCTGGCCACCGACAACAACGTGATCCTCACCAGCAGCCTGCGCGATTCGAGCCTGTACAACGCCGCCGCCACCACGTCGAACGCCGACTATGGCCGCCCGAGCCCGTCCTCCCTCAGCGTCCTGGGCATCGCGGCCGCCAAGTTCTCGTATGCGTATCGCCCCATCGATGCGCAGTCGACACCGGCATGGGTGAGTGACTGGAAGACATCCAATGCGCTGAATCCGATCTACAACATGGCCCTCTTGGCGATCCAGAAGTGCTGGGGTGCACAGAACTACGACAAGAGTGTCAACAACGGCAACATCTACCTGTGGGGGTCGATCGCACAGAAGTACCGCTGCGCGGTGGGTCTCTCGGGTGGGAGCGGCTACGGCAAGAACTACAAGTACGACGACCGGCTCAAGCTGCGCACCCCGCCGTACATGCTCGAACTGTCCGACGAGCCATGGGGCAAGGAGCGGGTCGGTGAGATGACGGTGGAGCGTCAGGCTCTTGGTGCGTCGACTTCGCGGGAACTGCTGCGAAGTGACGATGTCGGGGCCACTATCAAGAATGTCAAGCTCGCGTCGGCGCCAGATCTCGCCCAGGTCACCTGGTCGCCCCCCGCCGGATCGCAGTTGACGTTCTCATCGACCACGGCCGGACTGGTTGTGTTCACGTACGAGGTGGTCACCAGCACCACGCGGGACGTGCGTCGTCTGGTCGTCCTCGTCGAGTAGCCCTGCCGCGAGCTGGGGTCTTCTCGATAGGCTCGTCTCGTCTGGTCCGGTCCGGCACACGTCACGGAGGTTTCATGTCCGACGTCGGCAAGCGCTCGGCTGAGGAGTTCTACAGCCAGTGCCTGGCCAACGCGCGAACATTGGAGCAGGCGGCACAGTCCTACGCAGCCAGTGGTGATGCGGTCTCGACTCTTGCCACCGCGTGGGGCGGAGATGTCTTTGCGGTGCAGGCGGTGCTGTGGGAGCGGATCCTGGTGATGTCGACAGCACCACAGCGCCAGTTCTATCGCGTGGCGGACGCGCTCTTCAGCGGCCTCAACCGGGCCGCACCCTCACTGGTCGATCGTCCCACCTGTCGCGATGTCATCCGGGCTGCCCGCGACGGTCTCCTCGATGAATGCGATCCAGCGCTCCGGAGCAGTATCGAGTCCGGCTGGTCGGGACTGTCGTACCTGGCCACGATCGAGGCACCGACGATCGCTGATGTGGAGGCGTCGGTGCAGGAGCGGCTGCTGGGCCTCTCGCCCGCGGGGTTCGTCCTGCAGCGCCGCCGTGAAGCCGAGGCCGCGATGGAGTTGGCACAGGGGGAGAGAGTCCGGGGCGAGACGGTTGCGGCCGTTCAGCACGCCTATGAGAGCGACTTCCTGGGTCTCGAGGCCTACCTCGTGGAATCGTCCGTCGCCGTCGGCGACGTGAGCCTTCAGTCCGTGATCGTCAGGTGGGAGCTTGCCTCAACCGCGGTATCCCAACTGGCCGGGTTGCCCGAGGGCTTCGTGCCCGCGGTTCAGCGCATCCGAGAGGTCCTGGGCTCGTGCCTGGCCGAAGCCGACGCGAACCGACTCAGGCAGAGCCTGATCCAGGTCTAGGGAGTGGGCGCGCGGCCGGCCGCCGCGAGCAGGTCATCGACCTTCTGCACGAGGTCGGGCAGCTTGGACTGAAGCACGAACATCTGGCCGACGACCTGGATGCTCTCGCGATTGGACGCACCGGGCTGCGCATCGACGGTTGCCACATTGGCCAGTCGATTTGACGTGATCAGCAACGCGCGATCAAGGCCCTGCAGGTTGTCGAGGAAGGCCAGCGACTGGTCGCGCTTGCCCTCGGCCGTCACGGAGAGTTCCATCTGCGCCAGGTTGATGCCCGAAGCGGTGTTGTCTGCCTGCGCCTCGATGGGGTTGGGGATAGCGGCGTTGATGGTCTGGATGTCCTGGGGCTTGATCCCGGCATCGGTCGCGGCCGCCGTGACCTGCTCGAGAACGGCGGGCAGCTCAGCCTGGTCGGGCATGGTCGCGAAGAGCGCCTGAGCGTCAGCCGCGGCCTGCGGTGCCTTGTCCGCCAGAGCCAGCGCCTTGTTGTACTGGTTCTGCAGCGACAGGTTGGCGCCCTGCAGCTGAGCGGCCTGGGCACTCAGCTCGGCGGCTTTCGACAGTCGAGGCGACAATACGAGGAACCACAGCAGGGCCGCCAGCGCGAGCAGGATGGCAATGCCGGCGACGAGGTTCAGCCGAACGCGGCCCATGCTCATGACGCTGCTCCCGGTGAGGCGACTGCCGATGCCGCCGGCTCAGGTGCCGGCGGATTGATGATGGCGTCTATCTGCTCAGGGGTCAGGAGGGTCGTGAGCCCTTCGAGTGAGATGCCGGTCGAGCCGGCGAATGCCACTGATCCCTTGGCGCCCTCGAGGTCGGTCGCATTGAGGCTCGTGGCGTAGGGGCCCACGAACATGGGGTCCTCTTCCAGCAGGCGGAGGAGATCGGAGACCTGGCCGCTGTCCTCGGCCGAGGCGCTGAAGGTGATGCAGCCGATGGTGGCCTCAGCGCCGAAGGGATCCGGATTGGGGCACGCGTTCAGCTCCTGTCCCGCCTTGGGGATTCCCGTGTAGGTGATGTCGATGCTGGCGAAGTCGATGCCATTGCCGCCGCCGGCCTTGGCCCCCGCAGCCGCGAGTTGCTCGATCACTACGGCAGCCTGCGGCTGCGATGCGAGGGTGGACGTGACCACTTCCTGGAGGCGGGTGATCTGCTCGTACATCTGCTTGACGGGCGCTAGCGCCTCGACGTCTGTGCGGAGCTTCTGGTTCTGGGTGGTCGCCTGTGCGACCGCCGCTTCGGACGTGGTGATCTGGCTCGTCTGCAGGTACCAGACGCCACCCGCCGCGACGAGCAGCAGGACGCCGACCCAGATGAGGCGCCGCCGGATGTGGGCGATGGCGATCGAGTCGCGGACCGGCTGGGGCAGCAGGTTGACCTGCGGGAGCACCGGCACATAGGGCGGATGCTCGACTTCCTCGTCGGTGTCGACATCCTTCTTGCCCAGCGAGCTCAGGTCCATCTTCCACAGGCTCTTCTTCACGAGCTTGCGCTTGCGACGTGGTGCCGGGGTCTCGTCGCTCATGCATCCACCCCCATCGCGAGTCCGGTCGCGACCGCGAGGCGGCTGTCGGTGATGGCCAGCTTGAGCACGCTGTGGCTGGCCGTCAGCCCGACCAGGGGATCCATGGTGTGCACCGACAGCGGGATCTGCGTGGCGATGCGCTCGACCAGCCCATCGAGCTCGGCGGTGCGGCCGGTCAGGGTCAGCGTGCGGATGGGTACGGCGGGGGTTGACGCCTGGAAGTAGTCGAGCGAGTTGCGGATCTCGCTGATCACGGTCGTGGCCCATGGGTTGAGTGCCTCGACGGTGCCTGCCGCTCGCGGATCAAGTGCCGGCACGTCGGACACCGCGGGACCGCCGAAGACACTTGATTCGGCGATGGGCGCCAGCACAGGGGCTGGGCCGTTCAGGCCGATCTCTCGCTTGAGCTGCTCGGCAGTGTCGGCATCGACTCCGAGCCGGCTGGACACCGCCTGAGTCGCGGTCTCGCCGCCCAGGTTCGCGATCGTGCGGATGAACCGGGGCTGACCACCCTGATGGATCACGACGGTCAGCTGGTCGGCACCGATGTCGGCAATGGCATGGGTCTCGTTGTCGGCCGGGAGCCGGCCATGGCACGCCGCTCGGATGAGTGCGAAGGCGGCAGAGTCGGCGATCACGGGCTCGAGCTTGGCCTTGCGCACCACGCGAGCCTCGTCGGTGACGGACTCGCGGTTGGCGGCGACGATGAGGATGCGGTTCAGGTCGACGGGCTGGCCGTGGTCGTCCTTGCGCTGGGTCTCGCCGAGCAGGTGGTAGTCGAGCTCGACGGAACCAAGGTCGACAGGCAGGGCGTCGTTCACCTGGTACTTGAGGGCCGTGCGGAAGTCGGCGGCCGGCATCCAGGGCAGGTCGAGCTGGCGGGTCAGGACGCCGCTGTCGGCCAGGCCGAAGGCGACCTTCCTGGTTGAGAACTTGCCCTTGCGCCAGAGCTGCCGCAAGGCCTTGATGAGGGCTTTCTCGTCGGCGATGTTGCCGTTGCGGATCACGCCCCTGGGCAGATCGACCGAGGCGGCCTTGACGATCTCGTACTCGCCCGTCTTCCGGTGCCGCTTCAACTGGACAGCACGAATCCCGCTAGCGCCGATGTCCAGGCCCACGAGCCCAGCCGCCGTGCCCGCCATGTGCCGCCTCTCGATCCGGTTGTACACCGGATTATCGGACCGAATCCCGCCATTTACCCACTTCACGGGGCCAACGGGCCGCAATGGGCCGAAACTGTGACTATGGCCCTGCCCGATACGCCCCCGGTTGTGCCGGATCCCGTGCTCGCAGCGCCACCGGTCTCACCCGGGCCACCGCCCCTGCGCGACATTCTGCACACGGCCGTGTCCCATGGTGCCAGTGATATCCACATTCGGGCGGGGGCCCCGCCCATCATCCGGGTATCCGGCGACCTCTGGCCCCTGGATCTGCCCGAGTTGTCCCTTGAGGCGGCCGAGGAGCTCGTGCTCGGGGCGATCCCGGGGGACGAGGAGCGGCGCGCCTTCCTGGTCGAGCATGAGTGCGACTTCGCACTCACCTCTGCGGGCATCGGACGCTTCCGGGTCAACGCCTACCGAACCCGCGGTGGCGCGGCAATGGTGCTGCGGCACGTCAAGGAGGTCATCCCCAGTTTCGAGGAGCTCGGCCTGCCCCGTGTGGCCCGTGATCTGGCCCTGCTGCCGAGCGGCATGATCCTCGTCTGCGGACCCACGGGCTCCGGCAAGACCACGACCCTGGCCGCGATGATCGATGTCATCAACACCGAACGACGCTGCCACATCCTCACCATCGAGGACCCCATCGAGTTCCTGCACCGGGACAAGCTGGCCACCATCAGCCAACGTGAGCTGCACACCGACACCCTGGAATTCCCCCGCGCCCTTCGATCCGGCATGCGCCAGGACCCCGACGTCATCCTGATCGGCGAGATCCGCGATCCGGAGACGATGCGCACGGCACTGCAGGCCGCCGAGACCGGCCACCTCGTCCTGGCCAGTCTGCACGCCCGCACGGTCGTCGATGCCGTCAACCGGGTCATCGACATCTTCCCGGTGGACGAGCAGAGGCAGGCCCGGGCCTCGGTGTCTGAGTCGCTTCAGGGCGTGCTCTGCCAGCACCTGGTCGGCTCGGCGGATGGCAACGGGCGCACCATGGTCCTCGAAGTGGCCGTGGCGACACCGCGCACCCGAGAGGCGATCGCCGACGTCGACAAGACCGGTGGCCTCCAGGACATCGTGGCCGACGGTGCCTTCTACGGCATGCGGACTTTCGAGCAGGATGCCGTCCGACTGGTCATGTCAGGTGATATCACGGTCGAGGAGGCCGAGAAGGTCGTCACGCGATCGGCTGATCTGCATGTTGCGCTGCGGCGAGCGGGCTACCGGGAACAGGGGTAGGCGATGAGTGTCCTACCGGGGGATGACGCGCTGTCCGAGCTGACGATGGCAGATCTGCGCGCCCGCCGGGCCGATGCCCGGCGCGGCGCTGAACTCGCGCACCTGCGGGCCAGGCAGGGGGGCCCGTCGGATGCCGGGTCGCTCGCCGCCCTCGATGGCGGCGTGGAGGCCCTCACCGACGAGTTGATCGCGCGATACGCCGCGGACCTCGGCTTGGTCGATTCGCTGCTCGAACCCGCCTATCCTGCGAACGTGAGCAACGCAGCTGCGCGGAAGGACGGGCGATGACAGCCTCTGTCGCTGACGTCCTCGTCTCTGAGGGCCTGATCACCGGTGACCAACTGGCCGCCGCCGTCGCAACGGCGAGCTCGGTCGGCGAGCCGGTCCTCAATGTCCTGGTCCAGCAGGGTGCGGTCTCCAAGAAGGACGTCGTGCGATGCACGGTGCAGGCGGCCGGACTCGAGTTCGTCGAGATCATGGACATCACGGTCGATCCCAAGGCGATCGCCCTGCTCACCGGTGATCAGGCACGTAAGTACGGCGTCGTGCCCGTGGGATTCGATCGCGATGTGCTGATCGTCGTGTCGGACTCGCAGACGGCGATGAACTGGCAGGTGCGCGACGACCTGCAGGCGATCACCCGTCATCCGGTGCGCTTCGCATGTGCCATGAAGGCCGAGATCCAGGCCCGACTGAACCTGCTGTACCGAGCTGAGGCGGAGCTCGGTGAACTCGTCCGCGACATGCTGGAGGACGAGGCGGCGATCGACATCCTCGCGCCGGTCGCTTCGACCACCGACGCACCCCTGGTGCGTTACGTGAACCTGTTGCTCAACCAGGCGATCTCCGACAGCGCTTCCGATATCCACGTCGAGCCGAGTGAGAACAACATCCGCATCCGCTTCCGGATCGATGGTGTGCTGAAGGAGATGGCACCGGCTCCCAAGGAGATCCAGTCGGCTGTCATCTCACGCCTGAAGATCATGAGCGAAATGGACATCGCCGAGCGCCGGATCCCGCAGGACGGCCGCCTCAGCGTCGTCTCGCGCGGCAGGAAGATCGATCTGCGCGTCAGCTGCCTGCCGACGGTGTGGGGCGAGAAGATCGTCATGCGGATTCTCGACAACACCGCAGCGACGATGGCACTGCCAGACCTGGGATTCTCGCCAGAGAATCTACTCAAATGGAAGCTGGCCTACGAGCGACCGTACGGGATGCTGATCGTCAGTGGCCCCACCGGCTCGGGCAAGTCGACCTCGCTGTACGCGACGCTGAACTCGGTCTCGCGCCCGGAGGTCAACATCGTCACCGTCGAGGATCCGGTGGAGTACCGCATCGTGGGTATCAACCAGATCCAGACGAATGCGAAGGCCGGACTGACATTCGCCGCTGCCCTTCGCTCGATCCTGCGGGCGGATCCCGACATCATCCTGATCGGTGAGATCCGCGACCACGAGACCGCGCAGATCGCCATCGAGTCGGCCCTTACCGGCCACCTCGTGCTGACGACCCTGCACACCAACGATGCCCCGAGTGTGATCACGCGTCTTACCGAGATGGACATCGAGCCCTTCCTGGTCGCCTCTGCCCTCGAATGCGCGACGGGCCAGCGCCTTGCGCGTCGGCTGTGCGTGAAATGCAAGAGGCCCGCGGTCAAGACCTCGGCCGAGCTCGCGGTCGTGCAGTTCGAGACCCCCGTCGGGGTCGAGCCGACGTTCTTCGATCCCGTTGGCTGCTCGAGTTGCGCGGGCACGGGCTACCGGGGCCGACTCGCGATGCATGAGGTGATGCCGATGACCGAGGGGATCGGCAAGCTGGCGGTCCGCAATGCGTCGTCCGAGGATGTTCGTCGCGAGGCCATCGATCAGGGGATGCGTACCCTCCGGCAGGATGGCTGGCTCAAGGTCGCTCAGGGCCTGACCACGATCGGGGAGGTCCTGCGTGTCATCGCCTGACGAGTTCAGCCTGCCGACGGCCCTGCCCGTGGAGCCGCCTGCCGGCATCCCGATTGCCCCACCCGTTGGCCTCCCGATGGCCCCGCCATCGGCACCGGTCCCTGCACCGCCATCGACGCTGCCAACCGCCATTCCGGTTTCGGCACCCCAGTCCATTCCGCTGAATCAGCCCGCCCCGATCCCGGTCTCCGCGCCACCCGCGTCCGCGGGCCGATCGGCACGCGACGCCGATCTCGACCCCGTCGCGCCGCCAACGGCCTCCGAAGCCGGCATCGTCACGATGGATCGCGCCACCGTCGGTTCGACAGAGCCGGAGATCTCCCTCGACGAGATCCTGCTCTACCTGCTGGAGAAGGGCGGCTCGGATCTGCATCTGTCGGTCAACTCGCCGCCGATGATCCGCGTCCATGGAGATCTCGAGGCCGTGCCCGGCTATCGACCGGTCACAGCTCACCAGTTGCAGGATGCCGTGTACTCGATCCTGACGGACAAGCAGAAGCAGCGTTTCGAGGAGAACAAGGAACTCGATCTCGCCTACCAGCTGCCCGGGGCGGCTCGATTCCGCGTCAACCTGATGCAGCAGCAGGGGTCGATCGGCGCGGTCCTGCGTGCTATCCCGTGGGAGATCCTCCCGCTGGAGGCCCTGCGCATGCCCGAGATCCTGGGTGACTTCGCTGATCTGCCGCGTGGCCTGGTCCTCGTCACCGGACCGACCGGCTCCGGCAAGTCCACGACGCTCGCAGCGATCATCGACAAGGCCAATCGCACCCGCAAGGGCCACATCATCACGATCGAGGATCCGATCGAGTTCGTGCACCAGCATCGGAAGTCCCTGGTCAATCAGCGTGAGGTCGGCACCGACACGATGTCGTTCGAGGCGGCGCTGAAGCACGCTCTCCGGCAGGATCCCGACATCATCCTGGTCGGCGAGATGCGCGACCTTGAGACCATCTCGATCGCGCTCACTGCGGCGGAGACAGGCCACCTCGTCTTCGGCACCCTGCATACGAGCTCTGCGGCGACGACCATCGACCGGATCATCGACGTGTTCCCGCCGTCGCAGCAGTCGCAGATCCGCACCCAGCTGGCGGCGTCTGTGCAGGCCATCGTGTGTCAGACACTGTGCAAGACCACGGATGGCAAGGGCCGGGTCGCGGCGACAGAGGTGCTCATCGCGACACCCGCGATCCGCAACCTGATCCGCGAGGGCAAGCTCCAGTCCATCCCGTCCGCGCTGCAGACAGGGTCGCGATACGGAATGCACACCCTCAACCAGGACTTGGCGCATCTGGTCGACGAAGGCCTGATCACCTACGAGATGGCGCGCGAGCGCTGCTCCGATGCATCCGAGCTCAACCAACTGTTGGGCAGGACACCAGATGCCACAGACTGAGTACATCGTCAAGGCGCGGGCTCGGTCGGGGCGGCTCGTCGAGTCCAAGCTGAAGGCGGTCAGCGAGGCCGAGGCACTCTCGCGGATCCGTCAGCAGGGCATGACGCCGATCGCCGTCGAGACCGCCAACACGGGCCTCAACAAGGAGATCCGCTTCGGCAAGGGCAAGGTGAAACTCAAGGACCTGGCCATCTTCTCGCGGCAGTTCGCGACGATGCTGAGCTCGGGACTTCCGATCCTGCGCTGTCTGGCGATCCTCGCTGACCAGACCGAGAGCGTCCGGCTTCGCGACCTGCTGGTCGAGATTCGCGATCAGGTCGAGAAGGGCGAGTCACTCTCCGAGTCGCTGTCGCGGCACAAGGAGTTCCCGCCGATCATGGTCAGCATGGTGCGCGCCGGCGAGGTCGGCGGCTTCCTCGACACCACGATGATGCAGATCGCCGAGTCGCTTGAGGCAGACGTCCGCCTGCGCGGGAAGATCAAGGCCGCGCTGACGTATCCGATTGCCGTCGCTGTCATCGCGGTACTCATCACGACCGGCATGCTCATCTTCATCGTTCCGGTCTTCGCCGGACTGTTCGCGTCCTTCGGCGGCGAGCTTCCGCTGCCCACGCGGATCCTTGTCACCGCATCCGACATCATCAAGAACCCGGCGTTCTTCGTCCCTGTGCTCGTCATCATCATCGGCGGCAGCATGTGGTACCGCCGGAAGAAGAACTCGCCGGCTGTCCGCCGCGTGGTCGACCCGCTGAAGTTCCGGATCCCGGTGTTCGGCAACCTGTTCCAGAAGGTCGCACTGGCGCGCTTCACCCGCAACTTCGCGACCCTGCTGCACGCCGGTGTCCCGATCCTCAGCGCCCTCGACATCGTCGGCGACACATCGGGCAACGTCGTCATCTCGCAGGCCGTGGTTGCGGTCAAGGAGAGCGTTCGGCAGGGCACGGGTATCGCCAAGCCGTTGAAGGAGCACACCGTCTTCCCCGAGATGGTCGTGCAGATGATCGCGGTCGGCGAGGACACCGGCGCCCTCGACACCATGCTCCGCAAGATCGCTGACTTCTACGACCAGGAGGTCGAGGCCACGACGGAGCAGCTGATGGCCCTGATCGAGCCGATCATGATCATGGTGCTCGGCGGCGTGGTCGGCGGCATGATCATCGCGATGTACATGCCGATCTTCAAGATCTTCGACCTGATCAAGAAGTGACCCGCGTGCCGTCGGGCGCGCTCGGGATTCCCCGCGCCTTCGTCCGGCGCCGGTGGACGGTCGTGCTGACCGCCGTCGCGGTGCTCGCCCTGCTCACGATGAACCAGGCCTTTCCGGCAGCAGTCCTGCTCGTGGTTCTGACGACCCTCGTTGTCATGCCGGGGGGTCGTGGGCGCTCGCCGTGGCTGCGCGATGCGCTGGCGTGGGTGCCCGTCGGGGCTTCGCTCCTCTTCTCCTCGGCAGTGCTGGTCATCGTGTTCACGGGATCGATGGGCATGTCGCTGTGGGGGAGCGGTCAGGGACGTGCGGCCCTGATGGGTCTGACCATCGCCATTGCGGCCGCGGGCGTGGCGCGCGGTGGCCGGGTGGCGGTGTGGTCGCCTGCCTCGGCTGTTGCCTGGCTGCCGGCTCTCTCGCTGGGCGCAGTTGAGGCCTATCGGTTCCATCAGCCGATGGCGTACTGGAGTCGTCCGGTCTGGGCGCTGACCGACTGGATGAACAACTCCGAGATGGTCGTCGACCTCTACAAGAACGGGCTGCTGGAATACACGTCCGCGAGCCAGTCGGCGGGTGGCGCACCGAGTGTCTACCCGCGCGGACTGCATGCGCTGCTCGCCTGGCTGATCAGCAGCGCCACGGGTACCGAGACCGTCCCGGCCGCGTGGGAGGCAGCGGTGACCGCTGTCTCGTCGACCGTCGCGGTGGTGTCGGTCATGTCGATCGCAGCTGCCTCGCTCCTGGCCGTCACCACCGCGCGCCGGCTGTCGGCACCGACCTGGCTCGTCATATCGGCGCCCCTGCTGACATCTCTCCTGATGATCCATCCGCGCATCTACCAGTTCCTGGGGCTGGCGGGCTTCATGACCACCGGCGCGGTGACCGTCGTCCTGTTCGCCGTACTGCTACTGGTCGATGCCGGCCCGGAGCGGAGCGGATACTCCTTCCGATTCGCCGCGACAGCGCTGCTGGCGATGTCCGCGTTCTACCTGTGGCAGCTCCTTGTGCTCCCGGTCCTGGTGGTGGTGGGCTTCCTGGCCTGGCAGTGGTGGGTGGCGGGACGCCCGCGCCCGTGGCTCGTGATCCCGATCGTCGTCGTCAGCGCTGTCGCGTGCGTGCCTCTCGGTCTGACGTCGCTGACGGTCACAGGTGCGGAGCAGGCCACGCTGGCGGCCAATGTGCCGGGCGTTTCCGTGGTTTCCGTGCTGATCCTGGTGGGGTTGGCCCTCCTGGGAATCTGGACAGCCAGACCCCGTCCGGAGCCGCTTGGCATGGCCGTGACCCTGCTGGTCGCTGGGCTGGTGACCCTCGGCCTGATGCTCACGCAGGCGCTCGGTGGCAGTTCCTCGGATGTGCCGTATTACGCGGCCAAGGTGCTCTGGCATGCCGGTGTACTGGCATTGCCCGTGGCTGTGGTTGCGTCGGGAGTGCTCATCCTCCGTGCGGCTCGGTCCGAGGAGGTGGCGAAGGTCACCGGCGGCCGGATGGCGCTGCGCATCCTCGTTGTCGCGGGGCCGCTGGTGCTCGTCCTGGCCTACGTGGGGGGTGGCCTGTCGTTCGGCATCATGCAGAACCTTGGTCTGCTGGCCAGCCCGCGTGGTCCCAGCCCCCAGGTGCCGATGGTCGTCCTCTCGGATCCAGCAGTGCTGGCGGCCGATGGTCGTCCGGTGCTGCCGTATCTCCTGCACCCGCAGGGGTGGCAGCTATGGCAGCGGTACGACGACTTCCAGGCGGCCCAGATCCTGCGCACGCTGGGAGCGGCGGTTCCCCCCGGGAGTGCCCTGCTGGGCCACCGGGCCGACGAGGTGTGCACCTGGCTGGCTGCCAATCCGGATGCAATCCGCCTCACGGGGCCACGGCTCGGTTACGAGGAGCTCATCAGCCGTGGCTGCCCCGCCGCGATCGTCAGGCCCGATCAGTGGACCGTGCTCGTGACGCCGGCCGACTGGTGGCGGGACACCAGCTGGGAGGCGACGGGCGGGGCCCCGGACCCGTCAATCCGGCCACCGGCCTTCCTGTTCTCCGAGTCACGGCCCACGGCGGCCTGAAAAATTCTTCGGAAACTCGGTTCAGTCCGGCCCAATCCGGTCCGAAACCCAAAGTGCCGGAACCACACGGGTACGGCACCCCCGCAGACGAGGGTCTTTGGAGCAGGAGAATGACATGCTCACTCGCATCATGAAGCAACGAGACGACCGCGATGCGGGTTTCACCCTCATCGAACTGCTGGTTGTCGTCGTCATCATCGGCATTCTTGCCGCCATCGCCATCCCGGTCTTCCTGAACCAGCGCAACGCGGCCAGGAACGCGTCGGTCGAATCCGACATCCGCAATATCGCGACCGTCATGGAGACCTACTACACGCAGAATGACGCCTACCCGACCGCGGCGGCGCCGCTCCAGTCGGCTGGCGCTCAGGTCTCCAGTGGCAACTACGTCGCCGTCACGGTCGACGCGGCCACCGGCAGCTACACGATGGAAGGCTGCAACATCGAGGCCAACACCCCCTACGCCTACGACTCGGCCGGTGGCGGTTTCGTGGCAGCGACTGGCACGACCTGCCCGACTGGTGCCGCTGCTGACACCATCGTGGTCAACTAGTACCAGCGCCCCTCAACAGGGAGCAGGAGGGCGCGGCACCCACGGGTGCCGCGCCCTCAGCCCTGTCCGGCTCAGGAGTAGCCGGATATATCCCCAAAAGGGACCAAATACCCATCATGAGTTCGAGCTCATGCACATACATTGGGGAATGTCGTGATAGGACGGACACCAATGCCAGGACGGAGGGAGGCCACATGAATGCAGAGCACTTCGACGAATTCGCCGGTATGCGCCGCGAGCTGGAAGTCGCTGTCTGCCTCGCGCCGACCAGGGCAAGTGCCGTCCCCGCAGCCAAGGCGCTGGCGGCCTTCCTCGACTCCGACCCCGGGACCGCCGTCCGGCTGGCGGGTCTGGCGTGTGACGACTCCCGCGTCCTGATCACCCTCGCGGTGTGCCTGGGCTCCATCGATGAGATCAAGACCGCTGATCCGGCTTCGCGTGCGGCCGTCCTGCTCATCCAGCGAATCGTTGACGATCTCGCGGCATATGACCCCGCCTTCGTGACCCTGCCCGAGCCGGCTTCGGCCGAAGCGCGCCTGGCCATGCACGTGGTGGCTCGCAATGACGCGGGCCACGGTGCCGTGCTGGCCGCCGTCGGCCACCTCGCCTCGGTGCGCTAGTCCATGCAGCTCGATCCCGACGAAGGGGTCGATGGGTTGCTCGACCCGTCCGGTGACGACACGATCGTCACGGCAACGAATCGCGTCGGTCGCCGTGTTCCGAATCTCGTTGTCGCCGGGATCGATGAGTCCGAGATCCTCGCGTACGCCCCCGCGATGGTGTGCGACCGCGTGCACTGGGACACGGTGGATGACTTCGATGCGCGGGCCCTCATCCCGGATCTGGGGATGCCTGCCTACACGCGGCAGTGGAGCGATGGACAGCATCGGGTGTGGGTGCCCGAGGGCAGCGGCTACGACGCCCGCGAGGTGATCCGCGAGTGGTGCCTCGCCCATGACGTCGAGGCCGTCAATATCCGGGTCGAGGCGAAGGTGCCGTTCCGGGATCTCGATGCCATCCCCGGGACCCTGCTGCCCGACCTGATCGCTGCTGCCGTCGACTGGCTCTACCCGCGCCTGTATGCGATCCGCCGCAAGATCGTCGCCGACCTCGACCTCATCGACGATCAGGACGTTCGCTCGATGATGTACCTGTTCGTCTCCGACCATGCCGATCGGTACGACGCGGGGCGCGAGGGTCGCAACGGGACCCTGAACTTCCTCGCCTTCATGATCGGCAAGCTCCGGACCTGGCCACAGGACGCGGCGCGCAATGCCTACGGGCGGGGGGTCGTCAGTGATCGTCAGACCCTGAGCCGGGCCGCGGATGTCATTGCGGCGACGGAGCAGCGGCCGGCGACCGAGGAGGAGCTGGCCGGTGCGCTGCGTACGAGCGTCACGGACTTGCGCAAGCGCGAGCAGGCGATCAGCACCCTGTCGGGGATGCGCAACTACCAGTCGCTCGTCAGCGGATCTTCTGATGGTGACCAACTCGACCTGGTCCAGGTGGCGTCCGATGTCGATGTCGAGTTCGATGCCACGACCCATGATCGGAATGCGCAATTGACCCGATCGATCATGGCCGCGGTCAACAATCCGGAGTCGGGTGGTCGCCGCGCGCAGGACCCCCTAGCCTTGGCTGCCGTGTACCTCTCCTTCTGGGAAGACCTCAGCCGTCCTGAGGTGGCTCGTGAGCTCGACGTGCTGCCGAAGACGGCCGCAGCAGCAGTCACCCGAGTGCTTGACTCCGTCGCCGCAACGGGTCTGCAGTGAGCGAAGGCCTCGCCGAGCCGATTCCGTGGACCTTCACCGATTCGCCCGGCATCCTGCTGTGGACGTGGGTCACCGAGCACTTCGCGGCCCGTATCACGGGTGCTGAGGTGGACAACGAGGACGATCCCGACGGCCGACGGATCATCCGGTCCTATCAGTGGGATGTCTCTGATCTGATGCGTACGAACCAGGGCCTGCCCCGCCTGCTTGTCGAGGGCACCTCGGGGAGTTTCGAGGATGCCGAGGCAATGGTCCGCGAGCACGTCGGCAAGCTCTACGACCCACGGCTCGGCTACCGGCGCTTCGCCGGGTCGCTGGCATTCACCTTCGTGCTCTCGACCGGCGAGAGCGTCGATGTCGGTGAGTACATCGGTACCCGGTGCTCCGTCACGGTCCTCATGCCGGACCGTACGGAGCGCACCGTCACTGGTGACCTCGACGTGGCGCACTACAAGTGGCGGCTGTCGACCCCCGAGCAGGTACTCGAGATCATTCCTGAGCATGTTGTGCGGATCACCAACAGGTCGGAGATCGCCGAGCGGGCCACCGCCATCACGCGGAATGACTCCTACTCGGGAATCGGCCGCCTGTACAACGAGGAGCCGCGGCGCGGATGTACCGGCCGACCGGGGTTCACGATGGGTACGGTCGATCATGCAGGTGCACCGCGCTGCCCCATCCACGAGGCCGGCCTGCCCGACCATCTGCTCCGCTGAGGAAGGACGACGATGGCGATCACTTTCGGCCGGGGGAAGCGGGCCGCTGACGGCCCCGCAGAGTCGACTGCCGTGGTGCCCAATGCTCACCTGGTTCGCGACATCGAGAGCGCGGCGAAGAAGGGCTTCACAGGCGCCCTCGAAGTGACCGACCGAGCGCATGGCTCAACGGCGCAGTTGTACTTCTTCGACGGCGGGCTCTACTCGATCAGCCTCGAGGGCTATGAGCCGCCGGTGCTGGCCCGCCTGACGGCATCCGGCACGGTTTCCATTGAGCGGGCGAACGCACTTCGCGCGGACATCGATCGCGATGGCGGCCGAGCCGGTGAGCAGGCCGTGCATCGGGGCTGGCTCGCCGTGGAGGCGCTGGCCACGGTGCACCAGGAGTACCTCCTCGCGAGTCTGGGTGCGGTGCTTGCGTGCGACAAGGTGAAGGTGACGCTGCACAAGGACGTCATCACCGACACGTTCTGCACCCTGCCGCTGCCGGTGGAGCCATTGCTGGAGGCGGTGCGGGTTCGGGCGCAGCGGCTGTCCGCGACGTGGCCGGGGCTGTCGTCGGCCGGGTCGCCGGCGACGGTGCAGTTGCGGGCGACCGGGGCGCCGATGCCGGCGAATCTGGCGCTGCCGGAGTTCGCGGCCATGCTGTCGGCCGTCGACGGGCTGCGCACCGTGGACGCGGTGGCGGCGGAGAGCGGTTTCACGCGTGCGGAGGCGGTGCATCTCGCTGGTCTGCTGGCGGCCGCCGGTGTGGTCGCGGTGGAGTCTGGCGGAGTCGGCGGGTCGGGGATTGGCGCAGGGGACGGACTTCAGGTGCCGGAAGCGTTCGGGGAGAGCGTCGCGCCTGTTCCTGTTCCTGTTCCTGTCGCGGAGCCGGAGCCGGAGCCGGAGCCGGAGCCCGAGCCCGAGCCGGAGCCGGAGCCCGAGCCCGAGCCGGAGCCCGAGCCGGAGCCCGAGCCGGAGCCCGAGCCGGAGCCCGAACCCGTGCTGGTGCCGACACCCCAGGCACGCCAGGCCGGTGACGACCACGTCAGCCAGTTGCGGCGCGAAATCGCCGAGGCGGAGGTCGCCGAGTTGAGCGAGGCCCTTGCTGAAGCGGTGCTCGTCGAGCGCGAGGCCATCGCGAATGCTGGAGCGATCCGGTCCCGCCTACGGGAGGCGCAGGCGATTGTCGACGGGCTGAGCGAAGCATCGGCTGCAGTGCCGGATGCTGAGGACCCGTGAGCGACGAAACCCTGGTACTCGGTTTCGTCGTCGTCCTGCTCGTCGGGATCGGCCTCGCCGTCGGATCCTTCCTCAATGTCGTCATCTACCGCGTCCCGCTGGGCCTGTCGATCGTGCGCCCGGGCTCGGCCTGCCCCGGCTGTCACACGCCGATCGCCACCCGCGACAACATCCCGGTCCTGTCCTGGCTGGTTCTGAGGGGTCGGTGCCGGGTCTGCCGCGAGCCGATCTCCCCCCGCTATCCCTCGGTCGAGCTGCTGAACATGGTCGTCTGGCTGGCCCTGGCCTGGTGGGCGTGGCAGTCCGACGGGCTGGTGTGGCTGCTGCCCCTGCTTCTCGTACTGGGCAGCGCAGGCCTGGCCCTGTTCTTCATCGACCTCGAGCATCACCGTCTGCCGGATGCGATCGTCCTGCCGCTCTACCCCGTCACCGTGGCCGGCCTGGTGCTGGCGGGGGTGATGTCCGGGCAGTGGGCCGTCGGCTCGGCCCTCATCGGCGGTGCCATCTGGGTGATCGTCATCGGAGGGCTGTGGCTGGTCACGGGCGGGCGCGGGATGGGATTCGGCGACGTCAAGCTGGCCCCGGTCCTGGGGGTCACCCTCGGCTGGGTCGGTGTCTCTGCGGCCGCGGTTGGCCTGCTGGTGGCCTTCGGAACGGGCGCCGTCGTCGGATTGGCCCTCATGGCGACCCGCCGTGCCGGCCGCCGCACGGCATTGCCCTTCGGTCCATTCCTGCTGATCGGGGCCGCGATCGGCCTGTGGGCGGGTCAGGCGATCGGCTCGGCGTATCTGGGGCTGGTCGGCCTCTAGTAGGGCCCAGCCGAACCAAGAAGTGCTGACCCATTTGGGTTCAGGTGGTCCGGTCGCGTTCCGATACCCACTGTGCGAGGCTCTCCATCAGGAAGCCCCAGGGAGGTGGACGCGATGCAGGCGTGGCTGGAGGTTGATGACCACGGTCGTCAGTTCCTCGTGCGCACGGGCACCGGCGTCGTCACGGCCGTCGCCCCTGTCGGGATCGCCGGGCCGGATGACTCACACTCGCTGTACCGCGTCGAGATCTACTGCGATGCCCCCCATGGCCGGCCTGGTGCCATCCGCTACAGCACCCACCCGATCGTCTCGAGTTCGGATCCGCTGCTCGAGAGTGCCAGGGCGGCCCTTGACGACGTGCTGGCGGTGGTCTGGACCGTGCAGTGGCATCGGCATGACTGGATTCCCGACAACCTGCCCATTGCATCGCTGAACCTGGCGACCGATGCCCGGGCGGTGCTCACCAGCCTCGATGCGGTGGCGCTGCCGGATTCGGTAGAGGCGCAGATCCCGGACTACCTGCCTGTCGGCTGGACGGACGAACGGGCATGAGCGCGGACGATCCCGCGCCGCGCCCGCCGTCCGTATTCGGGACCGTCAATCAGGACGACATGATCGCCCGTATCGACTCCACGTCGGAGGATGATCTGTCGAGCGACTTCTTCGGGGACTCGATCCAGGAAGTCGAGGATGCTGCGGTCCGGATGTTCGACATCGGGATTCGCACCATCACCGACGACCCGGCCAAGACGACGCCGGCAGCCTTCGGCACCCCCCCGGCCCCGCCGCCGGCTGCCGGCGCCACCCGAGCCGCGGTGAGCACGGAACACGCGGCCACGCATGCAGTCGACGGACAGTTCGAGGATCCGGCCGTCCGGGCCGCCTTCATCCTGGGTGGACCGGGCGCGCTGGGTCGCTAGCTCGACGCCCGCAGCTCCCGAATCGCGCGGCCGTGGATCTGGCAGGCACGTGACTGGCTCACTCCCAGCACGCGACCGATCTGCGCGAACGTCAGTTCCTCGAAGTAGTACAGCGCGATCACCGCGCGGTCGCGATCGGGCAGCCCGCGAATCTGGTCTCGGATGACCTGTTGGCTCTCCTGGTGGTCGTAGATCTCCTCGGGCAGTTCCGAGGTCTCGTCAACGAAGGCGCGGCCCCGTGGCTCGTCGTCCCCGCCGCGGTCGCCGTCCATCCGCGCTTCAAGACTGGCGAGGTAGCCCTTCTGGTAGCCGGCCTGCGCCGACTGGATCTCGTCGCGGTCCAGTCCTGTGGCGTGGGCCAGGTCAGCCAGGCTGGGCTCGGCGCCGTGCTCCTGCTGGAAGGCGGCCGTGGCCTGGCCTATCGCCCGCATGCGGGTGCGGACGGCTCGTGGCACCCAGTCCTGTGAGCGCAGTTCGTCGAGGATCGAACCGCGAATCCGCGTGACGGCGTAGGTCTGAAAGGTGAGGCCGAGGTCC
>CAJAKT010000516.1 GCA_903940375.1 uncultured bacterium
CATCATCTGAGTGCGGTCGAGTGTGACGGCCTGGACGGCAGCCGTCACCGGTGCGCCGGCGATGGCCCGCTCGACATCGGCCCGGAAGTCAGCGGCGGTCTGGTACCGGTCATCGGTGCGCTTCGCGAGTGCCTGCAGCACCACGGCATCGACCTCCGGCGTCACGCCCGGATCGATCTGCGATGGGGGCACCGGCATCTCGCTGACGTGCTGGTAGGCGATGGAGACGGGCGAGTCGCCCGTGAAGGGCGGACGGCCGGTGAGGAGCTCGAAGAGCAGCACCCCCGTCGAATACAGGTCACTGCGAGCATCGACGACCTCGCCGCGCGCCTGCTCGGGCGACAGGTACTGCGCCGTGCCCATGACGGCCGACGTCGCCGTCATTGTTGTGCCGGCATCGTTCATGGCGCGGGCGATGCCGAAGTCCATGACCTTCACGTCGCCGGTGCGGGTGAGCATGACGTTCGCGGGCTTGATGTCGCGATGGACGATGCCATGGCGATGCGCGTAGTCCAGGGCAGAGAGGATGCCGGCGGTGATCTCCAGTGCGCGCTCGGGCAGCAGGCGGCGGCCACTGGCCAGCAACTGGCGAAGGGTCATGCCGTCGACATACTCCATGACGATGTACGGCACGACGATGCTCTCGCCGTTCGGGGCCGTGAGGTTGTCCTCGCCGGTGTCGTAGACGGCGACGATGTTCGGATGGTTCAGTGCGGCAGCCGATTGGGCCTCACGGCGGAAGCGGGCCTGGAACGTCGGGTCCTTGGCGAGGTCGGGGCGCAGGATCTTCACGGCCACCCGGCGGCCCAGGCGCAGATCGCGGCCCTCGTGCACCTCGGCCATGCCGCCGCGCCCGATGACGTCGCCGATCTCGTAGCGGTCGCCCAGCATCCGGGCCTCAGGCCGATCGGTCGTCATGGACACATACTCTCAGTTGGGGTGCGCGCTTCAGCGCAGCACAGCCTCGATGACGGCACGGGCAATGGGAGCCGCCAGTTGGTTCCCGCTGACTTCGGCAGCCCCGGCATCCTCGACGACGACAGCAACGGCGACCTGCGCCGACTGGGCCGGCGCAAAGGCCACGAACCACGCCACGGCGGGATTGTCATTGCCGGTCTGTGCGGTGCCGGTCTTCCCGGCGACCCGGATCCCGGGAATGCGGGCATTGCTGCCCGTGCCGTTCTCCACCACGTTGACGAGCATCTCGGTGAGCTGCGCGGCGTTGATCGAGGTCATCGCCTGCTCGTACATCGATGGTGTCGTGGTCTGCAGGATCGCCAGATCCGGTCCACGGACCTCCTGGACGAGATAGGGGTTCATCGTCTTGCCACTGTTGGCGACGGCGGCGCCGACCATGGCCATCTGAAGGGCGGTGGCACGCACGTCGAACTGCCCGATCGCTGACATCGCCGTCTGCGGGTCATCGGGGTTCTCGGGGAAGCGCGATGTCGCGGCCCGCAGCGGGATCTCGAAGTTCTGGTCGAAGCCCATCAGGTCGGCCTGCGTCCGAAGGGCATCGGCACCGAGCTGGTTGCCGAGCCAGGCGAATGCCGTGTTGCACGAGACCGCCAGGGCCTGACGCAGGGTGACGAGGTCGCCGGGTCCGCAGGACTGGCCGTTCCAGTTGCGGATCTTCTTCGTGGAATCGGGCAGGTCGTAGGTGCGGGGACCGGGGATGACGGTGTCGGGCGTGAAACGGCCGGATGCCAACGCAGCCGCGGCGGTCACGATCTTGAATGTCGAGCCAGGCGGGTTGAGCGAGACGATCGGCCGGTTCAGCAGCGGCTTGCCGGGGTCGGCCTCGAGGGTCGTGTAGTACTCACGGATGGTCGCCGGATCGTGGCTCGACAGGATGTTCGGATCGAACGACGGTGACTGCACGGAGGCCAGGATGCGGCCGGTCGACGGCTCGATCGCGACGACCGCACCCTTCTTGCCGCGAAGTCCGTCGAAAGCCGCCTTCTGCGCACGTGCGTTGATCGTCGTCGTGACCGCACCGCCGACGGGCTGGCGACCGGCGAAGAGCTGCTCGGCGCGATCGACCACGAACAGGCTCGAACTGCCGGTGAGGATGCGGTTCTCGGTGCGCTCCAGGCCCGTGGCGCCGTAGACAAGTGAGTAGAAGCCGGTGACCGGTGCATACAGCGGCCCGTCGGAGTAGACGCGAAGGAACTTCAGGGTGTCGCCGGTCTCCTTCGAGCGGGCAGCCGGGTTGGAGCCGACGAGGATCGGCCCGCGCTCGCGGTCGTACTCCTCGAGCAGGACGCGCTGGTTGCCCGGGCGGTCGCGGTAGTCACCGGCGAGGACGACCTGGATGACGGTCACGTTGACGAGCAGCGCCACCAGGAGGATCCCCAGGACGAACGCGATGCGGCGGATGGGCCTGCTCACACTCGACGCACCACCTGGGTCACAGCCTCGTCGGGCGAGGGCATCGTGACCTCGGGCCGCCGAGCGCGGTCGGAGATGCGGAGCAGCAGCGCGATGATGATCCAGTTGGCGATCAGCGACGAGCCACCGTAGGACAGGAATGGCGTCGTGAGCCCGGTGAGCGGGATGAGCCGCGTGACGCCCCCGATGATGACGAAGACCTGCAGGGCCAGCGTGATGGACAGGCCAGCAGCAAGCAACTGTCCGAACGAGTCGCGCACCGACACGGCTGCCCGTAGTCCGCGCTCGATCAGGATCGCGTAGAGCAGCAGCATGGCGATGAGCCCGGTGACACCGAGTTCCTCGCCAAGGGCCGCGACGATGAAGTCGGTGTTGGCGAACGGCACGAGATTCGGGAAGCCCTGCCCGAGCCCGGCACCGAGGATCCCACCGTTGGCAAGGCCGAACAGTGACTGCACGATCTGGTAGCCGTCGTCATTCGCGTACGTCCAGGGGTCCAGCCACACGGTGACGCGCAGGCGCACATGCCCGAAGGCGAAGTACGCGAGCACCGCGCCGATGATGAACATGAGCCCGCCGAGGATCAGCCAGGATCGTCGCTGCGTCGCGATGTAGAGCATCGACACGAAGAGCCCGAAGAAGAGCAGGGACGTGCCGAGGTCGCGCTGGAAGATGAGCACACCGAGGGACACGAGCCACGCGACGATGATCGGGCCGAGGTCCTTGAGGCGGGGGAAGCCGATGCCGAGGAACTTGGTGCGCACGAGCGCGAGCGAGTCGCGCTTCTCCACGAGGTAGCCCGCGAAGAAGATCGTCAGCAGGATCTTTGCCAGCTCCGCGGGCTGGAAGGAGAAGCCACCGAGGCGAACCCAGAGCGTCGCGCCATTGACGGTCGTGCCGATGATCGGAGCAAGCGGCAGGACGAGCAGGACCAGGCCGGCGAATCCGAACGTGTAGGTGTAGCGCTGCAGGATGCGATGGTCCCGCAGCAGGAAGAGCACTGACACGAACAGGATCACGGCCACGGTGAACCAAGTGAGCTGCGAGTAGACATCGGGTGTCGGCGCGGGACTCTCGTTGAGCACGGCACGTTCAGTGGCCGCGACATCGAGTCGGTAGATCATGACGAGTCCGAGGATCGTCAGCAGCGTGGCGACGGGAAGCAGGAACGGGTCGGCGTAACGCGCCTTCCACCGCACCACTGCGTGCATGACGAGCGCGAGCGCGCCCACCACACCGGCGGTGATCCACAGCTGGCTGTTGGGCTCCACCCCGTTGGCCCAGCCGATCTGGAGCGTGCCGAGCACCCCGACCGCCCACGCGAAGATCAGCAGGACGAGTTCGAGATTGCGTCGGCTTGGCTGCTTGCGGACTTTCGTGCCGACGGGCGCCATCACCTCGACGGGGATGCTCACGACGCCGTCCCGGGGCAGCCCGACGGTGGCATCAGGGTTTGGCATTCGGCTGCGCGGCTGGACAGCTCGGCGATGATCCGCTGGGCATCGATCTGGTCGGCAGCAGGAATGCCCTTGCTCACGAGCTCCTGGTCGAAGTACGGCAGCGTGCCGACCTGCAGGCCCGAGTCCGACCACAGGGACGACAGGTGGACACCGAGAAGTGAGCCCTGCACGCCCTGGTAGACGCTGACCGTGCCCGTGCCCGCACTGCCATTGACGGCGACATACCACTGCGAGGACAGCCAGCCACTCACGATGACGACACCGACGGCGATGGCGGTCAGCACTGCAGCGACCCCGACACCGATCGCCCACCACCGTCGATTCCGCCTGTGGCGGCCCGCGGTGTCAGCGGCTTGCTGCTTGGCTCTCCGCCGGGCGTTCTCGGCCGCCGGCACGACGATCTCGGCATCGATGAAGGGCTGCGGCGCGGTGGGGGGGCCACCGTCGATCGGGGGCGGCGCGTCCGGTCGATCGGGATCCGGTTGCGCGTCGTCGGGGAACCGCACGGACGGCAGTCGCAGCCGCACGCGCGGCTCGCCTGCTGCGCCGACGACGACAGGGGCGAACACGTCGTGGGCGGCCTGGATGTCGGGCGCTGGCTCCGGCACCTCGACGACATCGGCGATCACGACGGTGACGTTGTCGGGCGCGCCACGCTCGAGTGCGCGGTCGACGAGACGCGTCACGGCACCCGTCGGATCACCCTCCGTCAGAATCGCGGCGATCTCGTAGTTGGCGACAACACCGGATAGGCCATCGGTGCAGAGCATGTAGCGGTCGCCGTCGCGTGCCTCGCGCACGGACAGGTCGGCCTCAACCGGGTTCATGCCGTCGAGCGCGCGCATGAGCAGTGAGCGTCGCGGGTGGATGCTGGCCTCTTCCGGCGTGATGCGGCCCGCATCCACCAGCGTCTGGACGTAGGTGTGGTCGTGGGTGATCTGCGTCAGCTCGCCATCGCGCAGCAGATAGGCGCGCGAATCGCCGACGTGTACGACGGCGAGGCTGGCGCCCTGCCAGTACAGGCCGGTGACAGTGGTGCCCATGCCCGTCAGATCCGGATCGGCGGTGATGACGTCAGCGATGCCGTCGCCGATGTCATCGATGGACTCACTCAGTGCCGCGAGGATCTGGGTCTGCTCGGGCGGATGGACGTCGAGATCCGCGACCGTTGCGACGGCGATGGCACTTGCGAGCTCACCGGCCGCGTGACCACCCATGCCGTCGGCGACCATCAGCAGTGCGGGCCCGGCGTAGCCGGAGTCCTCGTTGCCCTCGCGGATCAGGCCGACGTCGGACCGGGCGGCGTAGCGCAGGACGAGGGGCATGGCCGACTACTTCTGGATCTGCAGCGTGGTGCGGCCGACCCGCAGCGGCGCACCCACCGGCAGGACGGTCGGCGAGGTGATGCGCGTGCGGTCGATCCACGTGCCGTTGGTGGAGCCGAGGTCCTCGACGACCCATGATCCCTCGGACGGATAGATGCGGGCGTGCCGGCTGGACGCGTAGTCATCGTCGATGATCAGCGTCGAGTCAGGTGCACGGCCGATGGTGATCTGCACATCGCCCAGCGGGATGATCGTGCCGTTCAAGGGGCCTTCGATGACGACGATCTTGCTGCCCTTGACCTTCTGCTGCTTGGCCACCTTCGGAGGCTTCGGCGGACGGGCAGTGCGAGCGGGCTTGCGCTCGCGGCCGGTGGGTCGCGCCTCGGCGGGCTGGCGCAGATCACGGCGCAGCGCGAGCACGGTGATGAGGACGAAGGCCCACAGGAGCGTGAGGAACCCCAGCCGCACGAGGGTGAGCGCGAGTTCCGACACGGGTCAGCCGCTCCGGTACACCAGTTGCGTCGAGCCGATCATGATCGTGGTTCC
>CAJAKT010000517.1 GCA_903940375.1 uncultured bacterium
CCAGCCGTGAGATCAGCATTGGCGCGAACAACACCGACCTGATCCGGCAGATCGGAGCACTCGCTGCCTACTGCTGGGTGGGTGACGTGCCCGGCCGTGATGCCGCGTGGGGGCATGTGGCAGCGATCGCCCGTGGCCTTGTTCAGCCCGACGGCAGTGATGTCGAGGGCTCGCCGGGCTATGCCATGTACATCGAGAAGCTGATGGTGGCGGCCGAACGGGCCGCGGCAACCTGCGGCATTCCGTCCGACCCGGTCCCGACGCTGCGCGGCCTGATGTACCAGTTCGTCGCGCAGTCGGTACGGCCCGACTACAAGGTCGTGTCAGTCGGCGACACTGTCAACGAGTCACTGCGTGGCACGTTCGGCATCGGCGACTGGCGTGCTGACTGGATCCGTTCCGCCGGCACCGCCGGCGCACCGCCCAGCACTGTGTACACGGCATTCGACGGCGGTTACGTGTTCGGGCGTGCTGGCTGGAACCCTCAGCCGGGCGGTCCGGACACGTACTACTCCCTGCGCTTCACGTCGACGCGCCCGATCACGCCGCACACACATGACGACGGTGGCGCACTGACGCTCTACTCCAAGGGCATCGAGTGGATCGGCGACCCCGGGCCGTACCGCTACGACAACGGCAGTTCGCTTCGCTGGTTCATGAAGTCACGTGCCGCGCATTCGTCGGTGAGCGTGAGCAATGTTCGTCGCTCGTCGTCGCGGGGTGTCCGCAAGGTGACGAGCACCTCCGACTGGGAGCTCGGCGGCAATGACACCACGTGCCTGGCCGACCGCACCTGGGGCAGCGTCGAGGTGACGCGCTGCACCACCTACGTCCGCTCTGTCGATGTGTTCATCGTCAGCGACTACGTGAGCGCGTCGCGACTGCCGGGCAAGAAGAAGGCGTTGAAGCGCTACGCGAAGCGGACGTTGACGCAGCGGTGGCAGCTGCCCCCCGGCATCGGAGCGGTCTCGTACGTCAACGATGTGTTCACGCTCGGTTCCGGTGACAAGCGCCTCGACGTCTACAAGGCGGGCGAGGGCGGCTGGGACGTGCGTACGGCCAAGAACGGCTCATCCGTCGGCTGGTTCACGGGCGAGTGGGGCCAGAAGCTGCCAGGCGCGGTCCTGTCGCGCGAAGTCGGGCTTGCCCCCACGCAGAATGCCCACACTCTGGTGACGGTGTTCGTGCCGCGCGTCGATGGCGAGTCGGTGCCCGTGACGGTCGACGCCAACGGCGTGACCGTGACGCGCAACGGCGTGACGATCACGACTCCGCTGTCGGTCCCGCACTAAGCGAGACGTTCAGGACTACTCGGCGGCGTTGACGAGCCGTTCGACGGCCTCGCGGCGTGGGAGGGACGGCACGGCGCCGGCAGCCGTCGCTGCAAGCGCACCGGCCGCACTGCCCCAGCGCAGCGCCTCCGTGAGGCCGCGACCCTCAGCCAGTGCGGCAGAGAGCCCGCCGCAGAAGGCATCGCCCGCGGCAACGGTGTCGACGGGCACGATCGGGAAGGCAGCGCAGGATCCGCTGGCATCCGCGGTTGCCCACACGGCTCCTTCGCCACCACGGGTGACGATGGCGCATCCGGCCCCGCGCTTCACGAGATCGCG
>CAJAKT010000518.1 GCA_903940375.1 uncultured bacterium
CATACGTCGAGCGAGTCGTAGCCATCAACCGTGTCTCCAAGGTCGTCAAGGGCGGCCGGCGCTTCAGCTTCACCGCGCTTGTCATCGTCGGTGACGGCGACGGCATGGTGGGTGTTGGCTACGGCAAGGCCAAGGAGGTGCCCGCGGCTATCGCCAAGGGTGTCGAAGAGGCCAAGAAGCACTTCTTCAAGGTTCCGCGCATTCAGGGCACGATTCCGCACCCCATCACGGGTGAGGCGGCAGCGGGCGTTGTCATGCTGCGCCCAGCCGCTCCTGGTACCGGCGTCATCGCCGGTGGCCCGGTTCGCGCCGTGTTGGAGTGCGCCGGAATCCGCGATGTGCTCAGCAAGTCAATGGGCTCGGACAATGCGATCAACATCGTTCACGCCACAGTCAAGGCGCTGAAGATGCTCGAGTCGCCCGAGCAGGTAGCCGCACGTCGCGGTCTGCCCCTGGAAGATGTTGCACCCGCCGCTCTCCTGCGTGCGCGTGCGGCGGGAATGGGTGCGTGATGGCTCAGCTCAAGGTCACTCAGACCAAGTCCAAGATCGGCGGAACGGCCAGCCAGCGTGCAACGCTGCGCTCGCTCGGCCTGCACCGCATTGGTGAGACCGTGGTCAAGGAGGACCGCCCGGAGATCCGTGGCATGGTCAACACCGTGATCCATCTGGTCAAGTTCGAGGAGATTAAGTAGCCATGGCTCTCAAGGTCCATCACCTGCGTCCGGCACCCGGCGCAAAGACGGCCAAGACCCGCAAGGGTCGTGGCGAGGCGTCCAAGGGCAAGACCGCCGGCCGCGGTACCAAGGGCACCAAGGCGCGCTACCAGGTTCCGGCCCGGTTCGAGGGCGGCCAGATGCCCCTGCACATGCGCCTGCCCAAGCTCAAGGGCTTCAAGAACCCGAACAAGACTGAGTACCAGGTCGTGAACGTCGCGATGCTGACCAAGCTCTTCCCCGAGGGCGGCACCGTCACGGTGGCCGATCTCGTCGCGAAGGGGGCCGTTCGCAAGAACGAGCTGGTCAAGGTCCTCGGTCAGGGCGACATCACTGTTGCGCTGTCCGTGAGTGCGGATGCGTTCTCGGATTCCGCTCGTGACAAGATCGTCGCAGCCGGCGGGTCGGCCACGGTCCTGTAGTTCAGGCCGGGCCGGTTCGTATCGCTTGTCAAACCGAGTAGCAGGAGGCTAAGTGCACATCAGTGCGTTCGGGGCTGCCCTGCGTACGCCGGATCTTCGTAAGAAGATCCTGTTCACGATTGGCCTGCTGGGTCTCTACCGGCTGGGCTCGGTGCTGCCGACCCCAGGTGTCGACTACTCCGCTATTCAGCGGTGTATTGACGTGGTTCAGGACAACTCGGTGTACGCGCTCATCAACCTCTTCAGTGGTGGCGCGCTCCTGCAGCTTTCTGTCTTTGCGCTCGGCATCATGCCGTACATCACCGCGAGCATCATTCTCCAGTTGCTCACCGTGGTCATCCCGCGGCTTGAGACGCTGAAGGCTGACGGTCAGGCGGGCCAGGCGAAGATCACGCAGTACACACGGTTCGTCACCATCGGTCTGGCGATCCTCCAGTCGACCGCGATCCTGTCGCTCGCGCGCACGCCAGGCGCTCTGTTCAACGGCTGCAACGAGTCGATCATCCCCAACCAGTCGATCTGGGTCATCCTGGTGATGATCACCGTCATGACGGCGGGTACCGCGGTCATCATGTGGTTCGGCGAGCTCATCACCGAGCGGGGCGTCGGCAACGGCATGTCCGTGCTGATCTTCACGTCGATCATCGCCACCATCCCCTCGCAGTTCGCGTCCGTGCTGGCAAGCCAGGGCGCGGTCACCTTCGTGCTGACGCTGCTGGTCGGGCTCGCGGTCGTTGCCTTCGTGGTCTTCGTCGAGCAGGCGCAGCGCCGCATCCCCGTTCAGTACGCCAAGCGCATGGTCGGACGTCGCATGTACGGCGGGACCTCGACCTACATTCCGCTCAAGGTCAACATGGCTGGCGTCATCCCGGTCATCTTCGCCTCGTCCCTGCTCTTCCTCCCGATGCTGTTCGTGCAGTTGACAGGGAGTCAGGCAGAGTGGGCGATCTGGATCCAGCAGAACCTCGGTACGGGTTCAGGTGCCTGGTATCTGGGGCTGTACTTCGCGCTGATCGTCTTCTTCTGCTACTTCTACGTCTCGATCACGTTCAACCCGGTCGAGGTCGCCGACAACATGAAGAAGTACGGCGGCTTCATCCCCGGCATTCGCGCCGGGCGTCCCACGGCCGAGTACCTCGACTACGTCCTGACGCGGCTGACCGCGCCCGGTTCGCTGTACCTGGGCATGATCGCCGTACTGCCGGTCTTCGCCTTCGGCTTCCTGGGCGTGGGCAGCAACTTCATCTTCGGTGGCACCAGCCTGCTGATCATGGTCGGCGTTGGTCTCGACACGGTGAAGCAGATCGAGGCGCAGTTGCAGCAGCGCAACTATGAAGGGTTCCTCCGGTAATGCGTCTGGTGCTGATGGGCCCACCCGGTGCCGGCAAGGGCACCCAAGCGGTCGTGCTTGCGGGCATGCTGGGCGTGCCGCACATCTCGACGGGCGACATCTTCCGTGCGAATGTCACGCAGGGCAGCCCTCTGGGCATCGAGGCGAAGCGCTACATGGATGCGGGGGAGTACGTCCCTGACGGCGTCACGAATGCGATGGTGCGTGATCGCCTCTCGCACGACGATTGCCACGCCGGCTTCCTGCTCGATGGCTACCCGCGCACGGTCGAGCAGGTAGGGGAGCTCAGCGCGATGCTGAGCTCATCGGCGGAGCGCCTTGACCATGTGCTCGAACTGACGGTCGACATCGACGAGGTCGTCGAGCGGCTGGTGAAGCGGGCGGCGGAGCAGGGTCGCAGCGACGACACCGAGGACGTCATCAGACGCCGGCTCGAGGTCTACTTCGAGCAGACGGCACCGCTGACAGCGATGTATGGGTCGCAGGGCCTGCTTGTCCGTGTCGACGGTCTTGGCCCGATCGCCGATGTCACTGCGCGCATCGTGACGGCCCTCGGTATCGAGCAGTAACGCGTGTTCCGCCGCAACAGCGGAATCGAGATCAAGTCCGCCGATCAACTGTCCGTCATGCGGCAAGCCGGCCTGGTGGTGGCACGAACCCTTGATGCGATTACCAAGGCGGCAGTTCCGGGCGTCACGACGGGTCAGCTTGACGAGATCGCCCGGGACATTCTCGCGGACCACGGTGCGACGTCGTCCTTCCTCGGCTACAAGGCACACGGTGCCGTGCCCTATCCCGGGGTGATCTGCGCCTCCGTCAACGAAGAGGTCGTGCACGGCATCCCAGGTGCGCGAATCCTGCGCGACGGTGACCTCCTGTCCGTCGACTTCGGTGCAATCGTCGATGGGTGGAATGGTGACGCGGCCGTCAGCATCCTCGTCGGCGATGTAGCGCCCGAGGTGGCGGAACTGTCTCGCGTCACGGAGGCCTCGTTGTGGGCCGGCCTGGCCCGGGCGCGCCCTGATGGGCGGCTGACGGATATCAGCCATGCCGTCGAGACGGTGGTCATGGAGTCGGGTGATTTCGGCATCGTGGAGGAGTACGGCGGCCACGGCATCGGCTCGCGGATGCATATGGAGCCGCATATCCTCAACTACGGCAGTGCTGGGCGCGGTCCGGTCCTGCGTAGCGGGATGGCCCTGGCCATCGAGCCCATGGTGACGCTCGGCAGTCCCGAGGTCGGTGTTCTCGCGGACGCCTGGACGGTCGTGACCATGGACGGTGGGTGCGCTGCGCATTGGGAGCACACGGTCGCCGTGACGGACGAGGGCCCGTGGGTGCTGACAGCACTGGACGACGTCCGCCTCTGACGTGCGGGAAGCATCCGGTCATGGACTGGTCTGACCGGTTGGTGTCTGCTCGTGCTGCATTACGCTGGCGGTCCGGGTGACGAGCCATGCGAGGGGGGACCGTGCGTAAGCAGCAGGCGCTTGCCGCCGTGCTCGTGACCGGCTTGCTGCTGGGTGGCTGGATCGCCTCGGGGAGGCGCACCTCCGTCCCTGTGGTCACGGCCGTAGGCGCGTCGGCAGCGGCCCAGCCAGCGTCGTCGTCACCGTCCGCAACGTCTGAGGAGCCCGTCTCCGTATCCGTCCTGCAGAACGCAACCGTGGGCCCGGCGCTGACCTTCGCCACGTTCAACGTGTGCAAGGTCGCGTGCGCTCCACCGGCGCCATCGTGGGATGTGCGACGCGATCGCGTCGCGCGCGTCATCTCCGAGAGCGATGTCGATGTGCTGGGCCTGCAGGAGGCGACCAATAACCCGACCTCCTTCACCAAGACGCAGGCCGAGGACATCGGCAACCTCACGGCGCCCGCCGGCTTCCGGGCACCGACCTACCCGCAGTCGGCAAACGAATGCCGGCGTCCGCGGGATGCGGCGGGTCAGCTCGCCGGTACGTCACCATGCGACAACACGGCGATGCTGCTGTATCAGCAGGAGACGGTCGAGCAGGTCACCCTGCCGGATGGGCAGCCCTCAGCAGGGATCCTGCTGGCTGGCAGCATCACGCCAGGGCTTGATCAGCTCTCGGCGATGCGGTCGGTCGCGTGGGCATACCTGCAGGGGCGCAACGGGACCGGCCCGTTTCTCGCGGTCAGCCTGCACACCGACTCGGCGAAGACCCCCGAGGGCGAGGCCTCACGGGTCGCCCTGGCGGGAGGGCTGGACGGCTGGGCCCAGGGCTGGAATGCGGCCCACGGGGTCCCGGGCATCCCGGTGATCCTGATGGCTGACCTGAACTCATTTGCCAAGCGCCAGCCCAATGGAGCCCAGACCGTGCTGACCAAGGCCGGGTGGACCGATGCGGCGACCTCACGCTCGGCCCGCAACCTCGGCTACTCGACGATCAACTACACGGCAGACGGCGCAACCGATGCGCAGGGATTCCCTTCGCGGCCCAAGGTGTATCCGGTCACGCGAAGCAACCCGTCGGGCGGCGCCACGCGTATCGACTACATCATGGCCAAGGGTGCGGGCGTCGTACCGGTGGACTATGAAGTGGTCGTTCGGCTGAACTCCGACGGCACCTTCACCCCTGATTACCAGGCTTCGGACCATCAGATGGTGCGCGCAACCCTGTCCTTCCCGGGCGGATAACGACCGCGCAGGGCAGGCATGCAGATTCCGGTGCCGTGCGACCGGTATTCGGAGGAACCCCCCGGATTTTGTGTGCAGCCGCCCGACCCGTAGACTCCACAGGTCGGTTTCAGGCTTCCCCGCCCCCTTGCCTGCCTCGACCCGGAATCCGGGTCAATAGGCGTGGGTTGGTTCGGGTCGCCAGGACGGCACCACGATACGAGAGCAGAGGTTATGGGCAAGAAGGACGGCGCGATCGAGCTCGAGGGCACGATCACCGAGTCGTTGCCCAACGCGATGTTCCGCGTGGAGCTCGACAACGGGCACAAAGTGCTCGCGCACATCAGCGGGAAGATGCGGATGCACTACATCCGGATCCTTCCGGACGACCGGGTCGTCGTGGAGCTGTCGCCCTACGACCTGACCCGCGGCCGGATCGTCTACCGCTACAAGTAAAGAGCCACCGAAACGCCCATCAGCCGAACGATCACGAAAGAGTCATCATGAAGGTGCAGCCGAGCGTCAAGAAGATCTGCGACAAGTGCAAGGTCATTCGTCGTCACGGCGTTGTCATGGTGATCTGCGAGAACGTTCGCCACAAGCAGCGTCAGGGCTGACCCCAGCTCCTGACGCGGCCTTCGGGGAGACAACCCGGAGTCCGAAGCAACAAG
>CAJAKT010000519.1 GCA_903940375.1 uncultured bacterium
CGATCACCGCCGTCATCGACGCGTTCGAACTCGTCGACCTGATCCAGGCAGCGGCACAGGTTGCCGTCGAGCCGGAGGTGGCCGACTACATCGTGCGAGTGGTCGCGGCCACGCGGTCGGCCGCGGGAGTGACCCTGGGTGCATCCCCGCGTGGGTCGGTAGCGCTGCTGCGCGCCGTGCGGGCGCGGGCACTCATGCAGGGGCGCAGCTTCGTGACACCCGGCGATGTTCAGGCCCTGGCTGTCGCCGTGCTGGCTCACCGGCTTGTGCTCGATGCCGATGCCGAGGCGCGCAACGTGACGGCTGAGCTCGTGGTCGCCGGCATCATCGAATCCGAACCGGCGCCGCAACCGTCATGACCACGGCGGCCGGGGGGCGCACGGAGATCGGATTCGGTCTTCGGGTTGTTGCCGCATTGGGCCTTGCCGGTGTCGTGGTCGGCGTGCTGCTGCGGTGGCCTGAGCTCATCGGGGTGTCGTTCGGCCTGCTGGCAATGCCGCTGACCCTGCTCGTGGTGCGCGGACCGGTGCGTGCCGAGTGGTGGGATGTCTCGGCTCCCGTGCGGGTCACGCGCGGCGATCCGGCGGAACTCGTGATCGGCGTGGCCGTGACCGGGTCGGGGCGGTGGGTCAGCGCGGTGGCTCCTGACTCTGGCGGGCGTGCGTGGGTGACGTCGTCGTCGTCTTCTTCGTCATCGTCTTCGTCGTCGCTGCTGACCTGGCCGATCGACACCACGCGGCGCGGACTCGTGCCGGTCGGGCCGGAGCGACTGGAGTTCGCTGACCCGTTCGGGCTCGTGCGACGCACGCTGGCGACCCGGACATCGACGGACGTGCTCGTGGTGCCACGCGTGTCACCGGCACCGGTGCTGCGGCCCGCATCGTTCCGCGATGACGGCATGAACGGGGAGCGGCCGGGCTCGGAGCAGTTCCACTCACTGCGGGAGTACGTGGTGGGCGACCCGCTGAAGATGGTGCACTGGCGATCGTCCGCACGAACCGGGACGCTGATGGTCCGCCGGATGGTCGACACGACGGTGCCGTGGCTGGTGATCGCCCTCGACGTCGATCCGCTGTCGTACAACCGCCCGGGCGCACTGTTCTTCGACTTCGATCCGGCGGCCTTCGAGGCAGCCGTCGATGCGGCGGCGTCATGGGCGTGGGCGAACTGCACCACCGACCAGCGGGTGCTGCTGACCACCACGGCCCTGGACTCCCCCACTGTCGAGGTCACCCTGCGGTCACGCGAGTCGGCGCTCGACTGGCTGGCACTCGTGGAGGCGGGAGAGCCGGGGTGCTCGCATGCGGGACGCATCGCAGCTGTGGCACGCAAGCGTGCGGCCGGGCGGATCGTGCTGGTGACCGGAGCAGCGGCCGAGACCGTTGGCCTCGTGGCGCAGTGGTCTCGGCTCGCGCAGGTCACGGTGGTGAGGCCCGAATGAGGATCCTCGCCCCGCAGACCTGGGCCGTGCTGCCGACACTTGCCGTCACGTGGATCGCGTTCGCGCAGGTGCTGAGCTTCCGCGGACTGGTGGTGTGGGTCGTGCTCGGCTCCCTGCTGACCCTCGGACTCGTCGGAGCATTGCTCTCCCTTGGCCGGCGGTGGCTGGGACTGCTTGCGGGAGTCGCCTTCGCCCTCGGATGGTCGGCGCTGGCCGAGTTGCTCGGCGGCAACACGTCCGGCCCGATCACCCGGGCGACCCTGCTCGCCTGCGGGCTCACCGCTGCGATGGTGGCGATCACGCTGACCCGCTACCGGTTGCTCATGCTCGTCCCCGCGCTGGCGCTGCTCGGGTCGGCCCTCGGCCTGGGGGCAGGTGGCGGCGTGGTGGCGATCGTGGGCCTGTGGTCGGTCGCGGCTGCCGTGACGGTGGCGATGCTCGGCCCGTACCGCGAGGCCGACCTGGCCGCTCGGGAGCGGCTCGCGCCCGTCGCCGTGCTGCTCGCCGGGTTGGGGCTGGCGAGTATCGCGGCGGCATCGCTGGCTGCCCTTCTGCTCGGCCAGCCGTGGACCATCCCGGGGGCTGGCACGGTGGCGCTGCCGGTGCTCGGCCGTGATGCGAGTGCTCCCGTGCCCGATCCGGCCGCGTCGGCCGCCGCTGTCGCAACAGCATCTGCTTCGACTACTTCCACAGCCGCCGCACCAGTAACGCCGCCACCGGCCACGGTGCCAGCCGACGCGGGAGCCGATTCGCTGATCTCGACCGTGATGAGCTGGCTCGCCGTCCTCGTGCTCGTCCTGCTTCTCCTGCTCGTCCTCGTGGTGCTGTGGCTGCTTACACGCCGCCTGGTCGCGTGGGTGCGCTGGCAGCTCCTGCTGCTGCGCCTGCGACAGGGCACACCGGAGCAGCGGGTCGTCGGGGCCTGGACATGGGTGCGGATGCGCCGTGCCATGCGTGACCGTCCGCTGCCGGTGTCTGCGTCCCCCGATGTAGCCGTCGAGTGGGCCATGTCGACGGGTGACTCGGCCGTGGCGACCGTCGCGCGCCTCACCGCGCTCGTGGCCTTCAACCCGACGGGCACCATCACGATGCCCGACTCGGCACGGGCGTGGGAGTCCGCCCGCCGATCGGACCGAGTTGTCCCAGGTTCGAGCCTGCGCCAGCGATGGCGATGGGCAAGCCGCCCGCCGAGGATGACCTGACATGCGCGCCACTCCCGAACAGAGTCAGGACTGGCTCCGTAGCCGCATGGACGAACTGGGCATGCTGTCGCTGGATGACGTGGCCCAGCGATGCGACACGGACAAAGGGAACATCAGCCGGATATTCCGCCAGCAGCAGCGTCCTCGAGTCGACTCCCTCGAGGGCCTCGCAGCGGGACTCGACGTATCCGTCTACGAGCTGCTCGTGCAGATCGGGGCAGTCGACACCGGTCCGCCCGGAACCCAGGACACGATTCCGACCTGATCAGCCGCTCAGTGTGCCGTGCACTCGTTCCGATGTGCGAGACTGACGCCCATCAAGCCTGGGGGCGACGTCACGAGCGAACGGATCGATAGCCATGCGTGCGACCCCAGAGCAGAGCCAGGCATGGCTACGCGCCCGCATGGATGAACTCGGGATCGCGTCACTGGCCGAACTGGCCGAGCGCAGCGGATCTGACAAGGGCAACCTGTCCCGCATCTTCCGGCAGATCCAGAGCCCGCGCGTCGACGCACTCGAAGGTCTCGCTGCCGGCCTGGACATCGGCGTCTACGAACTGCTCGTCCGGATCGGGTCGATCGACCCCGACGACGACACCCCGCCGGCCGTCAGCCGGTCCGGCAAGGCCGTCCGGTTCACCTGGCCGAAGCCGGTCTAGAGACCCACGACTCCGCGCCACTGCGCATACACCTGCGGGCCGGCATCACCCAGATACTCGCACGCAGCTCGCACCTGGGCCTCCGACAGCCCCGGATGCGCCGTGGCGAACAGGCCATCGTCCCGTTGCTCTACTCGTAATTCGCGCGTGTCCGTCCAGGCAAGCTGAACGGACACGCGCGAGCGTGTCTCCCCCATGCGGAGACCATAGAACCCGCACGCGCATGACTGTCACCTGTTGAAGCCCTCGATTGGCCATGACTAGGACATGTTCTGGGCTTGCGATGTCAGCCGCATGCGCTACATTCCGATGCGAAAGCGCAACCGGGGGCCATCGGGGGGTGGGAACAGGTGAAGTCACGGACGTTGGGGGGCATCCCCGGCTTCCTGTCGTTCCTCACCACCACCTGCGATCCCGCGGCGGTCGTCGAGGCCGTGGTCACCGGCCCAGCCGAGCACTTCGCCGCCCGCGCGGGCGTCATGGTCGTCAAGCGCGAGCAGACCCTGAGCCTCATCG
>CAJAKT010000520.1 GCA_903940375.1 uncultured bacterium
GAGTCGGGCGAGGTGCGTCAGCCGGCAGGTCCGGCTGGCGCATCAGACCCGCTGCTCGCCGAGGCCGTTGAGGCAGCGCTCGTCGATGTCGAGGTCACCGCGGTCGAGGACAAGCTCGCCGAACTGACCGGAGACCTTCAGCGGGTGCATGCGGAGTACGCCAACTACCGCAAGCGGGTTGAGCGCGACCGTGAGCTCATCCGTCAGACGGCGGTGGGTGGCGTGCTCGGTGAGCTCGTCCCTGTCCTCGATGACATTGAGCGGGCACGCCAGCATGGTGAGCTCGAAGGTGCCTTCAAGACAGTGGGCGAGGCCCTCGAGTCGACCGTGAGTCGACTCGGCCTAGAGCGCTTCGGTGCCGCGGGCGAGCCGTTCGATCCGAACGTGCACGAGGCACTCACTCACGAGGCGACCGACGAGGTCTCGGTACCGACCGTGGTCTCCGTGTACCAGCCGGGCTACCGGTTTGCCGACCGCGTTCTGCGGCCGGCTCGCGTGGCCGTGGCCGGCACAGACTGACCCGCCTGGAGGAGGCAACAGCGTGAACAAGGACTGGCTAGAGAAGGACTTCTATGCCCTCCTCGGCGTGTCCAAGGACGCTACGGCCGACGAGATCAAGAAGAAGTACCGCAAACTGGCGCGTGAGCTGCACCCGGACAAGAACCCGGGTGACAAGCCGGCCGAGGAGCGGTTCAAGGCGGTCTCCGAGGCGTACGACGTGCTCTCGGACGATGCCAAGCGCAAGGAGTACGACGAGGCTCGGTCACTGTTCGCCGGCGGCGGGTTCCGACCCGGTGGTGGCGGTGGTGGTGGCTTCGGCCGCGGTCAGCAGTACGACGTCGACATGGGTGACCTGTTCGGTGAGGACTCTGGTGGCTTCGGTGACTTCCTCGGCGGCATTTTCAACCGTGGTCGCGGTGGCGCTACCCGGCCGGCACAGCCGCGGCGCGGACAGGATCTCGAGAGCTCGTTGACGTTGTCGTTCGACGACGCCCTCGACGGGGTCACTGTCCCGCTGCGATTGTCGACCGACGCGCCGTGCAGCAGCTGCCACGGCACCGGTGCCCGCGCGGGCACGGTGCCACGCATGTGTCCCACATGCGACGGCTCGGGACAGACATCCCGCAATGCGGGTGGCTTCGCATTCGCTGACCCGTGTGTCACGTGTCGCGGACGAGGGCTGTTCGTCGATGACCCGTGTCCGTCGTGCCATGGATCAGGTCGTGGCCTGAGTTCTCGAACGGTGCAGGCCCGGATCCCTGCGGGTGTGCGCAATGGCGCGCGTATCCGGCTGAAGGGGAAGGGGGGCGCGGGAGAGCGTGGCGGACCCAGCGGTGACTTGCTCGTCGATGTGACCATCGCTGCTCATCCGGTGTTCGACCGGAAGGGCGACAACATCACCGTCACCGTGCCGATCACGTTCACGGAGGCTGCCCTGGGCGCTGATGTGTCCGTGCCGACACCGCGTGGCGGGTCGGTGAAGGTGAAGCTCCCGGCCGGCACGGCCAACGGCCGTACGTTCCGCGTGCGGGGCAAGGGCATACGCCGCAAGGACGGCACCAATGGGGATCTGCTGGCCACCGTTGAGGTCTCGGTGCCGCAGAACCTCACGAGTGAGGCGCGTGACGCACTTCAGGGCTACGCCGACCAGACCGCCGATCACGATCCGCGCAAGGACCTGTTCGCGCTCGCTGAGGGTGCGGCGGGGAGCCGAGGCACGTCATGAGCGTCGACCCACGCGATGTGGAGCCGCGGGCTGCGGAGCGCACCGGGTTCTCGATCGCCGATGATGCTCCGGTCTACGCCATCTCCGTGGCATCGCAGCTCGCGGGCCTGCATCCGCAGACCCTTCGCCAGTACGACCGGCTCGGCCTCGTTACCCCCACTCGCGTGGGTGGCCGCAACCGGTTGTACTCGGCGAATGACATCGCACGGCTACGTGAGATAGCCGACCTCACCGCTCAAGGACTTTCCCTTGAGGGGATCCGCCGCATCCTTGCGCTGCAGGCGGAGATCGCGTCCTTGCGACGCGTTGTCGCGGAGTACCGCCGCGATCAGACATCGACCGCCCTGGTCGTTTGGCGACCGGGCACGCGCAGATAGGCACGGGAGAACCACGCATGGACATTCAATTCACCACCAAGAGCCAGGATGCACTTGGCGCCGGCGTGCGCATCGCAGCGGCCAACGGCAATCCGCAGGTTGAGCCCCTGCATCTGCTCGACTCACTGCTTCAGCAGGGCGAGGGAATCGCGACGGCACTGCTGTCAGCTGTTGGCGTCGACGTGCCGGGTCTGACGTTCCAGGTGCGAGGTGCACTGAAGAGCCTGCCGTCGGCGAGTGGCGCGAGCGTGTCGGCGCCGCAGCTGAGCAGTGCCGCGTACGCGGTGCTCAATGCGGCCGAGACCTTCGCCAAGGAGCGCGGCGACGAGTACGTCAGCACCGAGCACCTGCTCATCGCGCTGTCGAAGGACGGTGGCTCTGGCGTCACCGACCGCCTGGCGCAGTACGGCGCGACGCCCGCACGGTTGATGGAGGCGCTCGAACAGGTGAAGGGAAGCGCGCGCGTGACGACGAAGGATCCCGAGCAGACCTTCCAGGCGCTGGAGAAGTTCGGTGTCGACCTCACCGCACGGGCGCGCGAGGGCAAGATCGATCCGGTCATCGGCCGCGACGAGGAGGTGCGCCGGACGATCCAGGTCCTGTCGCGCCGTACCAAGAACAACCCCGTGCTGATCGGCGAGCCGGGTGTCGGCAAGACCGCCGTCGTCGAAGGCCTGGCCCGGCGCATCGTCGAAGGCGATGTCCCGACATCGCTGATGGGCAAGACACTGATCGCCCTCGACCTAGGCGCAATGGTCGCCGGAGCCAAGTACCGCGGTGAGTTCGAGGAGCGCCTCAAGGCCGTCCTCGACGAGATCAAGGGCAGCGACGGTCAGATCATCACCTTCATTGATGAGTTGCACACCGTTGTCGGAGCGGGTGCCAGCGGCGAGGGCGCTATGGATGCGGGCAACATGCTGAAGCCGCTCCTCGCGCGCGGCGAGCTGCGCATGATCGGTGCGACCACCCTCGATGAGTACCGCAAGTACATCGAGAAGGACGCCGCACTTGAGCGTCGCTTCCAGCAGGTGTTCGTCAGCGAGCCGTCGGTCGAGGACACCATCTCGATCCTGCGCGGTATCAAGGAGAAGTACGAGGCGCACCACAAGGTCGTCATCGCAGACTCTGCCCTGGTAGCGGCGGCAACGCTTTCCGACCGCTACATCACGTCACGGTTCCTTCCTGACAAGGCAATCGACCTGATGGACGAGTCGGCGTCGCGCCTGCGCATGGAGATCGACTCCTCGCCCGTCGAGATCGATGTTCTCCAGCGGCAGGTCGATCGGCTGCGCATGGAGGAGATGGCAGTCGCGAAGGAGACCGACGAGGCCTCCCGTGAGCGGCTCGCCAAGATCCGCAAGGAGATCGCCGACAAGGATGAGGAACTCTCCGGTCTGCGGGCCCGCTGGGATGCGGAGAAGCAGGGACTCGACCGCATCGGTGAGATCAAGGTGCTCATCGACGAGTTGCGGGCGACTGCCGAGAAGGCTCAGCGTTCGGGCGACTTCGAGCAGGCATCGCGCATCCTCTACGCAGAGATCCCGACCTTCGAGGAAGAACTCGTCCGCGTGACAGCAGAGACCAACGAGCGTTCCGCGATGGTGAAGGAGGAGGTCACGGCCGACGACATCGCCGAAGTGGTGGCGAGCTGGACGGGCATTCCCGCGGGCCGACTCCTGGAGGGCCAGACGCAGAAACTGCTCCGGATGGAGGACGAACTCGGCAAGCGCGTCGTTGGTCAGCGGGAGGCCGTTCGTGAGGTCAGCGATGCCGTACGCCGTGCGCGTGCAGGAGTCTCCGACCCCGATCGACCGACCGGATCGTTCCTTTTCCTCGGACCGACGGGCGTCGGCAAGACCGAACTGGCGAAGGCCCTGGCCGAGTTCCTCTTCGACGATGAGCGCGCGATGGTGCGCATCGACATGAGTGAGTACGGCGAGAAGCACTCGGTCTCACGACTCGTGGGTGCACCGCCCGGATATGTGGGCTATGAGGAGGGTGGGCAGCTCACCGAGGCCGTGCGACGTCGTCCGTATTCGGTCGTGCTGCTTGACGAGGTTGAGACGGCGCACCCGGAGGTCTTCGACATCCTGCTTCTGGTGCTCGACGATGGCCGGCTCACGGACGGCCAGGGGCGCACGGTCGACTTCCGCAACGTCATCTTGATCCTGACATCGAACAGCGGTTCACAGTTCCTCGTCGACACTTCCGTTCCCTACGAGGTGCGCAAGGAGCAGGCGCTGTCTGTCGTACGTCAGCAGTTCCGTCCGGAGTTCCTCAACCGAC
>CAJAKT010000521.1 GCA_903940375.1 uncultured bacterium
ACACTACAGCTCACACCACGTAGCACGAGCAGCAAGGGGACAGACATGGAAGCCAGGGCCCAGGCGCGGTACGTCCGCGTCACGCCCATGAAGGCGCGTCGCGTCATCGACCTCATCCGAGGGATGAACGCGGCTGACGCCCAGGCGGTGTTGAAGTTCGCGCCGCAGGCGGCCAGTGAGCCGATCGGCAAGGTGCTGGACAGCGCCATTGCGAACGCGACGAACAACCACGCGATGGACGCACGTGGGCTGGTTATCAGCTCGGCGTACGTCGACGAGGGCCCGACCATGAAGCGGATCCGTCCGCGTGCTCAGGGTCGTGCGTACCGCATTCGCAAGCGCAGCAGCCACATCACGGTGATCGTGTCCGACGGCATCGCCACGGCTCCGGTCGTCAAGGCGGCTGCCAAGCCGGCCGCGAAGCCGGTGGCTGACAAGGCTGCAGCGGCTGAGAAGCCCGCGGCGAAGAAGGCTCCTGCCAAGAAGGCTGCCGATAAGCCGGCAGCCACCAAGGCATCGGCGAAGAAGGCCGCGGCTCCGGCTGCGACCGCAGACAAGGAAGGGTGACCCGACAGTGGGCCAGAAAGTAAACCCGCACGGCTTCCGACTGGGTATCACCACCGACTTCAACACTCGCTGGTTTGCCGACAGTTCCAAGCCGGGCCAGCGCTACCGCGACTACGTCTCCGAGGACGTCAAGATCCGCAAGCTGCTCTCCCAGGGCATGGAGCGGGCCGGCATCGCACGTGTCGAGATCGAGCGCACCCGTGACCGGGTTCGCGTCGACATCCACACCGCACGTCCGGGCATTGTCATCGGTCGCCGTGGCGCCGAGGCTGATCGCATCCGCGGCGACCTCGAGAAGCTGACGGGCAAGCAGGTGCAGCTGAACATCCTCGAGGTCAAGAACCCCGAGATCGAGGCGCAGCTGGTGGCTCAGGGCATCGCCGAGCAGCTGTCGAGCCGGGTGTCCTTCCGTCGCGCAATGCGCAAGGGCATGCAGAGCACGATGAAGAGCGGTGCCAAGGGCATCCGGGTCCAGGTCTCGGGCCGGCTGGGTGGCGCCGAGATGTCGCGCACCGAGTTCTACCGCGAGGGCCGCGTTCCGCTGCACACGCTGCGCGCCGACATCGACTACGGCTTCTACGAGGCCCGTACGACATTCGGTCGCATCGGTGTCAAGGTGTGGATCTACAAGGGCGAGGCCCTCGGCACGCGCGCTGAGCGTGAGGCGGCTGCCGCACAGGCCCGCCTCGGCGGTCCGCGTGCACGTCCCGAGCGTCCCCGTCGTCCGCGCGCTGACGAGGCGAGTGAGGGCACTGAGTCGGCTGCCGAGGCAGTTGTCGAGGCTGTCGTCGAGTCGCCGGTCGAGGTCGTGGCCGCAGTCGAAGGCCAGGAGGGTTAGTCATGCTGATTCCCCGCAGGGTCAAGCACCGCAAGCAGCACCACCCCACGCGTCGTGGCGTTGCCAAGGGCGGCACCGAGGTGACATTCGGCACGTACGGTCTCCAGGCACTTGAGCCGGCCTACGTGACGAACCGTCAGATCGAGTCCGCTCGTATCGCCATCACCCGCCACATCAAGCGTGGCGGCAAGGTCTGGATCAACATCTACCCGGACCGTCCGCTGACCAAGAAGCCTGCTGAGACCCGCATGGGTTCCGGTAAGGGTTCACCGGAATGGTGGGTCGCCAACGTGAAGCCCGGACGCGTCATGTTCGAGCTCTCCTACCCCGACGAGAAGACCGCGAACGAGGCGCTCACTCGCGCCATGCACAAGCTCCCGATGAAGTGCCGCATCGTTCGGCGCGATGAAACAGGTGACAACTGATGGCCGCAGGCACACAGGTGGGCGAACTCCGCAACCTTGACGACGCCGAACTGACGTCGAAGCTCCGGGAGTCCAAGGAAGAGCTGTTCAACCTGCGCTTCCAGGGCGCGACCGGCCAGCTCGAGAACCATGGCCGGCTTCGTGCGGTTCGCAAGGACATCGCACGGATCTACACGATCCTGCGCGAGCGCGAGCTCGGCATCACCCCGAATGACGACACGGCAGGTGTCGCATGAGCTCGAATGAGGCAGTTGTGAGTGATCTGGACCGCGGTGACCGCAAGACCCGCGAGGGCCTGGTGGTCAGCGACAAGATGGACAAGACGGTGGTCGTTGCGGTCGAGGATCGCTTCAAGCACCCCATGTACGGCAAGGTCGTCCGTCGGACGAGCAAGCTGAAGGCGCACGACGAGGCCAATGCCGCGGGCATCGGCGACCGTGTTCTCCTGATGGAGACACGTCCGACTTCTGCGACCAAGCGCTGGCGCGTGGTCGAGATCCTCGAGAAGGCCAAGTAGCCAAACCCATAGTTCCGCCAGGCTCTCGTGAGAACCGGCAGACGATCAGGAGAATGCAGTGATTCAGCAGGAGTCGCGACTTCGAGTCGCCGACAACACCGGTGCCAAGGAGATCCTTTGCATCCGGGTACTAGGCGGTTCCGGCCGTCGGTACGCCGGCATCGGTGACGTCATCGTGGCGACAGTGAAGGACGCCATCCCCGGCGGCAACGTCAAGAAGGGCGAGGTCGTCAAGGCGGTCATCGTGCGCACCAAGAAGGAGCGCAGGCGCCCCGACGGTTCGTACATCCGCTTCGACGAGAACGCCGCCGTGATCCTCAAGGGCGATGGCGAGCCTCGTGGCACGCGCATCTTCGGCCCGGTTGGTCGCGAGCTGCGCGAGAAGAAGTTCATGAAGATCATCTCGCTGGCTCCGGAGGTGCTGTAACCATGTCGCTCAACATTCGCAAGGGCGACCTTGTACAGGTCATCTCGGGCAAGGACCGGGGCGTCAAGGGCAAGGTCATCGAGGTTTACCCCGAGGCTGAGCGCGTCATCGTCGAGGGTGTGAACCGGATCAAGAAGCACACCAAGGTCGGGCAGAACGCCCGCGGTGCCAAGACCGGCGGCATCATCACGACCGAGGCCCCGATCCACGTGTCCAACGTGCAGATCATCGATCCCGAGGACGGCCGTCCGACCCGCGTCGGTTTCCGCAAGGAGACCGTGGAGAAGCGTCGCACCGACGGCTCCACCTACGAGGCCGAGCGCAGTGTCCGCATCTCCCGCCGCACCGGCAAAGACATCTGAGGAAGAGCTGATGGCTACCGAAACCACTACCGAGACATCGGTTCCCCGCCTCAAGGTGCGGTACCGCGAGGAGATCGTCCCCGCACTTCGCGAGGAGTTCGCCTTCCCCAACATCATGCAGGTGCCGACGGTCACCAAGATCGTCGTCAACATGGGCGTCGGCGACGCTGCCCGTGACTCCAAGCTGATCGAGGGCGCTATCCGCGACCTGGCCGACATCACCGGGCAGAAGCCCCAGGTGACCAAGGCCCGCAAGTCGATCGCGCAGTTCAAGCTTCGTGAGGGCCAGCCCATCGGCGCTCACGTCACGCTGCGCAATGACCGGATGTGGGAGTTCCTCGATCGACTGCTGTCGGTCGCGCTGCCGCGCATCCGCGACTTCCGTGGACTGTCGCCGAAGCAGTTCGACGGCCGCGGCAACTACACGTTCGGTCTCAACGAGCAGTCGATGTTCCACGAGATCGATCAGGACAAGATCGATCGCGTGCGCGGCATGGACATCACCGTTGTTACCGATGCCAAGAACGATGACGAAGGCCGCGCCCTGCTTCGCCTTCTCGGATTCCCCTTCAAGGAGGCCTGAGCCACATGGCGAAGAAAGCTCTGATCCAGAAGCAGCAGAAGACCCCGAAGTTCAAGGTCCGGGCCTACACCCGGTGCAACAAGTGCGGTCGTCCGCACTCGGTGTACCGCAAGTTCGGCCTCTGCCGAATCTGCGTACGTGAAATGGCGCATGCCGGCGAACTGCCGGGTGTGACGAAGAGCAGCTGGTAAACCACGACGCCGTAGGTCCGCACCATCGGAAACCGCAGCGAGGAAGGCCGTAGGCCACGAAATGACAATGACTGACCCGATCGCGGACATGCTTGCGCGACTGCGCAATGCAAACTCCGCGTATCACGACTCCGTGTCGATGCCCCATTCGAAGATCAAGTCGAGCATCGCCGAGATCCTGCAGGCGCAGGGCTACATCGGTGGCTGGCACGTCGAGGATGCCACGGTTGGCAAGACGCTGACCCTGGACCTCAAGTACGGGCCGTCCCGTGAGCGTTCGATTGCCGGCCTGCGCCGCGTGTCGAAGCCTGGCCTTCGCGTGTATGCAAAGAGCACGGCGCTGCCGCGCGTGCTCGGCGGACTCGGCATCGCCATCCTGTCCACGTCGTCCGGTCTGCTGACCGACCGACAGGCCGCACAGAAGGGCGTAGGCGGGGAAGTCCTCGCTTACGTCTGGTAAGGGAGGGTTTCGACATGTCACGAATCGGACGTCAGCCGATCCCCGTCCCCGCCGGAGTCACGGCGAAGGTCGATGGCAATGACATTACGGTGACCGGCCCCAAGGGGACCCTGTCGCTGACGGTGGCCGAGCCCATCGTCGTGTCGGAGGAGGACGGCAACCTGGTTGTCACCCGCCCCGATGACGAGCGCGCCTCGCGTTCACTCCACGGCCTGACTCGGACCCTCGTGTCCAACATGGTCACCGGAGTGACGCAGGGCTACGAGAAGGGCCTCGAGATCGTCGGCACGGGTTACCGCGTCGCCGCGAAGGGGACCGACCTCGAGTTTCAGCTGGGCTTCAGCCACCCCGTCGTGGTGAAGGCTCCTGATGGCATCACGTTCGCGGTCGAGAGTCCCGTGAAGTTCAAGGTGCAGGGCATCGACAAGCAGAAGGTTGGCGAAGTAGCGGCCAACATCCGAAAGATCCGCAAGCCGGAGCCGTACAAGGGCAAGGGCGTGCGGTACGAGGGTGAAGTGGTCCGCCGCAAGGCCGGAAAGGCTGGTAAGTAATGAGTTCCTTCGCCCCCAAGCTGGGCACGCGGACCCGCACCTCCGTGGGTCGTGCGCGCCGCCACCTGCGTGTTCGCAAGAAGGTCACCGGTACGCCCGGTCGTCCTCGCCTGGTTGTCACGCGCTCTGCCCGCCACATGGTGGCGCAGATCGTCGACGACACCCAGGGCGTGACTCTCGCATCGGCATCCACGATGGAAGCCGACCTGCGGGTTGCAACCGAGGACAAGTCGGCGAAGGCCCGCAAGGTGGGCCAGCTCGTCGCCGAGCGCGCCAAGAAGGCCGGCGTGGAGACCGTGGTCTTCGACCGCGGCGGCAACAAGTACCACGGTCGTGTGGCAGCCCTCGCTGATGGCGCCCGCGAGGGTGGCCTGACCTTCTAACGACGTACGAACTTCAAACGGAAGAGGTAGACCATGTCAGAAACGTCGCGCCGCGGTGGTGGCGCTGGCGATCGCCGGGAGCGCAAGGAGCGCACTCCCCGCGAGGAGAAGTCCGCATACGTCGAGCGAGTCGTAGCCATCAACCGTGTCTCCAAGGTCGTCAAGGGCGGCCGGCGCTTCAGCTTCACCGCCCTTGTCATCGTCGGTGACGGCGACGGCATGGTGGGTGTGGGCTACGGCAAGGCCAAGGAGGTGCCCGCGGCTATTGCCAAGGGTGTCGAGGAGGCCAAGAAGCACTTCTTCAAGGTCCCGCGTATCCAGGGCACGATTCCGCACCCCATCACGGGTGAGGCGGCAGCCGGCGTGGTCATGCTGCGCCCGGCCGCTCCCGGTACCGGCGTCATCGCCGGCGGCCCGGTTCGCGCCGTCTTGGAGTGCGCCGGAATCCGCGACGTGCTCAGCAAGTCAATGGGCTCGGACAATGCGATCAACATCGTTCATGCGACCGTCAAGGCGCTGAAGATGCTCGAGTCGCCCGAGCAGGTCGCCGCACGTCGTGGCCTGCCCCTGGAA
>CAJAKT010000522.1 GCA_903940375.1 uncultured bacterium
CTGCCCGGCTCGCAGCCGAGCGACGCACCGAAGAGGACCTCGCGGTCATCGATGCACTTCTCGACGCGATGGCCGCGACCGGTGACGACCCCGACATGCGCGACCTCATCGAACTCGATCAGCGCGTGCACCATCACGTCTACCGCTGCGCGCACAACGAGTACGTGCAGGCGGTGCTCGAGCAGCACTACATGCACGCGCTGCGCATCTGGTTCGTCGCGCTCGACAAGGTCACGCACCTGCACCAGGCGATGGCCGAGAACCGCGACATCCTGCTGGCCATCCGCGACGGAGATGCCGATGCCGCCGCGGCGATCATGTCCACGCACGTCGAGGGCTTCGAAGCAGACGTCCGACGATCCATCTGACCCCTGACCGCACCAACCGACGCACAACCGACACCGCACCACACGAGAGGGAAGCAATGAATCTGCCCACATCTGCGAAGGCCGTCATCATCGGAGCCGGCATCGTCGGTAACTCCATGGCCTACCACCTCGCGCGGCTCGGCTGGCGCGACATCGTGCAGGTCGACAAGGGTCCGCTGCCCAACCCCGGTGGCTCGACCGGCCATGCGTCGAACTTCCTCTTTCCGGTGGACCACACCAAGGAGATGACGGAGCTGACGCACGAGAGCATGCGGCAGTACAAGGAGATGGGCGTCCTGACGGAGTGCGGCGGCATCGAGGTCGCTCGCACGCCCGCGCGCATGCAGGAGCTGCAGCGCCGCATGTCGTCGGCAAAGTCCTTCGACATCGACGACACCCAGATCCTGACGCCCGACCAGGTCAAGGAACTCGTCCCCTTCATCGACGAGACGGTGATCCTCGGCGGCTTCTACACGCCGAGCGTGTGTGTCGTCGACTCCCTGCGCGCCGGCACGATCATGCGCGAGCGTGCCCTCGAGATGGGCGCCCTGTCCGTCTTCGCGAACACTGAGGTGCTCGACATCGAGGTCGTCGACGGCCATGTCTCCGCCGTCGTCACCGACCAGGGCCGTATCGAGGCCGACTACGTCATCATCGCCTGCGGCTGCTGGAGCCCGAAGATGGCGAGGATGGCCGGCGCGAGCATCCCGCTGACGCCAGCCGTCCACCAGATGAAGGACATCGGCCCGGTGCCCCGCTTCGCCGATGCCAAGGGCGACATCGAGTACCCGATCGTCCGCGACATGGACACCAACATGTACGAGCGCCAGCACGGCAGCGGCCTCGAGGTCGGCTCCTACGCCCACCGGCCGATCCTGCACGAGGTCGACGACATCCCGTCCAACGCCGAGGCGGCCCTGTCCCCCACCGAGATGCCGTTCAGCCAGGTCGACTTCGACCTGCAGGACGAGCACTCGCTCGAGCTCATGCCCGAGATCATCGGCGACGAGAACGTGCGGCAGAAGTACGCGATCAACGGCCTGCTCTCGCTCACCCCGGACGGCATGCCGATCCTCGGCGAGACCCCCGAGGTCAAGGGCCTGTGGTCCGTCGCAGCCGTGTGGATCAAGGAAGGCCCCGGCACTGGCAAGTCGGTCGCCGAGTGGATGGTGCTCGGCGAGTCGGAGATCGATCTCCACGCGTCCGACATCGCGCGCTTCCACGATCATCACAAGACGCGCGAGCACATCGTGGCGCGCACGTCCGAGGGCTTCAACAAGACCTACGGGATCGTGCACCCGATGGAGCAGTGGGCCAGTAACCGCAATGTCCGCCTGTCGCCCTACTTCGAGCGCGAGAAGGCTCTCGATGCAGTCTTCTTCGAGACCGTGGGCTGGGAGCGGCCGTTCTGGTACGAGTCCAATGCCGGCCTCCTGGAGAAGTACGGCGATGCCGTCATGCCCCGCACGTCCGAGTGGGAGGCACGCTGGTGGTCACCCATCATCAACGCCGAGCACCTGCAGATGCGGGAGACGGCCGGTCTGGTCGACCTCACCGCCTTCTGCATCTTCGATGTCATCGGCCCCGGTGCGCTCGACACGGTCCAGCGCACGGCACTGCGCCAGATGGACGTCGCTGTCGGGAAGGTCGTCTACACGCCCGTCCTGTCGCCGAATGGCGGCTTCAAGTCCGACCTGACGATCATGCGGCTCGCACACGACCACTTCCGGGTCGTCACCGGCGGCGCCCACGGCATGGCCGACAAGAAGTGGTTCACCGATCAGCTGCCCGCTGATGGCACCGCCCAGGTCGTCGACCTCACCTCCACGTACACGACCCTGGGCATCTGGGGTCCCGCAGCCCGCACCATCCTGCAGGCCATCACGAAGGACGACGTCTCCAACGAGGGCTTCCCCTTCGGCACCTGTCGCGTCATCGAGGTCGGCCCGCTGCGCGTCCTCGCCTCGCGCATCTCCTACGTCGGCGACCTCGGCTGGGAGCTCTACCTGCCCATGGAGCAGGGCGCTCGCCTCTGGGACATCATCTGGGCGGCCGGTCAGCCGCACGGCATGATCCCCGTCGGCATCGGTGTCTACGGCACCACGGGACGGCTCGAGAAGTCCTACCGCGCCTACGGCAACGAGCTCGAGAGCGAGTACACCGTCGTCGAGGCCGGCATGCAGATGAAGAAGGTCAAGGATGCGGACTTCGTCGGCAAGGCGGCGCACCTCACGCACCGCGATGAAGACCCGGCAGCGATCCTGTGCTCGCTCACCGTCGACGACCACACGTCATCGACCGGCGAGAAGCGGTACATGCTCGGCCGCGAGCCGATCCTGACGCTCGACGGCACGCCGATCACCGACAGCAAGAACCGTCGCTCGTACGCAAACAGCGCCGGCTCCGCGCCTTCGCTCGGCAAGCACGTGCTGATGTCCTACCTCCCTCCCGAGCACGCGGTCGAGGGCACCAAGCTGCTGGTCGAGTACCTCGGTGAGCAGTACCCGGTGACCGTTGCTCGCGTCGGCAACGCCCCGCTGTTCGATGTCGCCAACGAGCGGATCATGGGCTGATGGAGATCCTCGTCTGCATCAAGCGCGTGCCGATGGTGGGCGCGGCACTCATCCTCACCGATGACGGCACCGAGCTCGACACTCGGCGGCTGGGCTTCCAGCTCAGCCCGCACGAGGAGAACGCCGTCGAGGCCGCCGTGCAGCTCGTCGAGAAGCACGGGGGCAGCGTCACGCTGCTCGCGATGGGCACGGCCGAGTCGGAGGAGCAGCTGCGCGAGCAGCTCGCCATCGGC
>CAJAKT010000523.1 GCA_903940375.1 uncultured bacterium
GCGGGCTTGTCGCCCTTGCTGTTCTGGCTGCTGGCCATGGCTGCTCCGGAGGTTGCTGCGGCACGCGGTCTGCCGAGGGTCGACTAGCGTTCGACAGGTGTCCAACCCTAGCCCCGCATCCGTCCCTGTCATGGCGATGGCATCCCTCCTCGTGATCGGGCGCTTCCGCGTGGCGACCAGCGAGCGCGAGACCTTTCACCTGGCTGCCGCTGATGCCATCGAGGCGCTGTCGTCCCAGCCCGGCTGCCGGGCCGCGTCGCTCGGTCAGTCGACGGACGACCCCGAACTCCTGGTGATCCGCACCGAGTGGGAGGGCGTCGGCGCCTATCGCCGGGCCCTGTCGTCCTTCGACGTGAAGGTGCGCGCCATCCCGCTGCTGTCGTCGGCCATCGACGAGCCCTCGGCCTACGAGCTCATCCACGACTGGACGGTCGATGGCGTCACGGTTGCCGATTCGGGCCTGGCCGCCGATGCGGGTGCCGTCGGGCTGGGCCAGGCAGCGGGTCCGGCAGTCGCATCGGTGACCCCGTGAGCGCCTTCGCCAACCTGCGCGATGCCGGTCGGCAGCTCGGCCCGCTGCTCGCCGGTGCGCTGGCCGGAGTCGACGATCCGCTGCTGCTCGCCGTGATCCCCAACGGTGTCCCGGTGGCCCTCGGGATCCGCGAGGTGATCGGCATCCCCGTGCAGGCGCTGCCGGCCCAGCGATCCGACGACGGCGTGATCATCGTCGCCGATGCCGATCTCGCGGGCCGCAATGTCGTGATCGTCGACGATGGCGTCGAGACCGGCACCGTCGCTCGCGCAGCCGCCACGGCGATGGTGGAGTCGGGAGTTGCCTCGGTGTCGCTGGCTGTCCCCGTGTGCTCGCGCGCGGCGCTCGCGACCCTCCAACACCGCTACGACCGCGTGGTCGCCGTTGTCCGGCCGATCGTCGACCGCGGCCTCGCCCGGCACTACGACGACTTCGATGTCATCGACGAGGCCGAGGCGCATCGACTGCTGGCGGACGACCCCGCCTAGGATTGCCGCATTATGGCCACTGATCGCGTTGATGCCGTCGTCAATCTCTGCAAGCGCCGCGGGTTCGTCTTCCCGTCCTCCGAGATCTACGGAGGCTCCCGTTCGGCATGGGACTACGGCCCCCTCGGCGTGGAGCTGAAGGAGAACGTCCGCCGTCAGTGGTGGCAGGCGATGGTGCGCGGCCGTGAGGATGTCGTCGGTCTCGACTCGTCCGTGATCCTGGCGCCGCAGGTGTGGGAGGCCTCTGGTCACGTCGCGACGTTCACCGACCCGCTCACCGAGTGCAAGAACTGCCACAAGCGCTGGCGCGCCGACCAGTTGATCGAGGCCTACGAGGAGAAGCACAGCAAGTCACCGGAGAACGGCCTCGCCGACATCGTCTGCTCCAACTGCGGCACGCGCGGAGACTTCACCGAGCCGCGCGACTTCAACGGCATGCTGCGCACGACCGTTGGCGCGGTCGAGGACGCGTCCGCCGTTCACTACCTGCGACCTGAGACGGCGCAGGGCATCTTCGTCAACTACCTCAACGTGATGAACGCGGCTCGCAAGAAGCCGCCGTTCGGCATCGGCCAGACCGGCAAGAGCTTCCGCAACGAGATCACGCCGGGCAACTTCATCTTCCGCACCCGTGAGTTCGAGCAGATGGAGATGGAGTTCTTCGTCGTGCCGGGCACGGACGAGGAGTGGCACGAGTACTGGCTGCAGGAGCGCTGGAACTGGTACGTCGACCTCGGCCTCAACCCCGAGAACATGCGGTTCTACGAGCACGCGCAGGAGAAGCTGAGCCACTACTCCAAGCGCACGGTCGACATCGAGTACCGCTTCCGCTTCGCCGGCACCGAGTTCGCCGAGCTCGAGGGCATCGCGAACCGCACCGACTTCGACCTGAAGTCCCACGGCGAGCATTCCGGCACCGACCTCTCCTACTACGACCAGGAGAAGGAGGAGCGCTGGGTGCCGTACGTCATCGAGCCGGCTGCGGGCCTGAC
>CAJAKT010000524.1 GCA_903940375.1 uncultured bacterium
CACAACGGGCGTCTCGGCGAAAGGGAGAGCTGACGGAGCCGAGTCGATCAGATGCCGAGGAGGGTGCGCAGATGCCGCGGCGCGGGTGAGCCATGTGCGAGGACGAGATCATGCACCTGACGATCCGACCAGTCCCCGTGCAGGAAGCGCAGATCGTCGACGATGCGCGACACCGCGCGATACCCCGCGAAGTACGTGGGCAGCTGGCCCGCGGTGAGCAACGCCCGACGCCACTTGCCGAGCGCCTCGCTCTCCTCCTGGAAACCGATCTCGCGCATGAGCCACAGGGCCTCGGACTCGGCCATTCCCTGAGCATGAACACCGATGTCGAGAATCGTGTTGATAGCGGAGCGCGCCTGCATCTTCAGCTGCTGGAGTCGCAACGCAAGGTCGGAGTGCTCTCGGTCGTCGGGCGTATAGCCCGCATGCACCATGGCCTCCTCCGCGTACACGGCCCAGCCCTCGACGAAGACTCCGCTGCGGCCGAACCGGCGAACCCGGGTCGGTGACTCAAGTCGCTGGGCATGCGCGAGCTGCAGGACATGTCCGGGCATCGCCTCGTGCACGGCGAGATCGTTCAGCTGCACGCCGTTGTACTCACGGTAGAACGAGGCCACGCGCGCCTCGTCCCAGTCGGCAGGGGTCGGCGCCACAGCGACATACGTGGCCACGTCAGCGGATTCAAGGGGACCCGGTGCATCGCAGTAGGCCACCGCGACTCCGCGATGGATCTCCGGCATGTCGATGATGCGCACCACGACATCCGGCACCGAGACGAGCTCGCGCTCGATCACGAAGGCCGTAGCGCGATCGAGTGCCCCCTGCATCAGCGGCAGTACCGTCGCATTACTGACCGGTGTCTCCTCGGCAACCCTGGCGAGCGCGTGCCGGATGACCTCGTCGTCGTCCTCCGCCTCCCAGCCGAGGAACTCGCGTGCGACGTCGGCAAGCTGCTCGCCCACCAGCGCGAGATGCTCGCGCGCATCGGCCATCAGCCTGTCGGGCGTGGCCCCTTCATCGTCGAGGGCATGCCAGAGCGCGCCAGCGTAGAGCCGCTCCCCCAGTCGAGGGTCACGCGTCGCTGATGCATGTTGCTCGCGCAGCCACGTCACGAACCCGTCAATGCTGGCGATCGCGTCGTCGGCGACGGAATCATCAGCGGCCAGCGCGCGCGCATCACCATCGACCAGTACACGTGTGCCTGCCAGCTGCGCGATGGCCGTCTCGACGTGGAGCGCCGACATCTCATCGAGCTGATTACGCGCATCCGACAGCAGGTCGGGGATGGCGGCCAGCCGCGACCGAAGCGACACCGCGCGCTCAGCCGCTGGGGCGAAGTCCCGCGAGAGCAGCAGGTGCAGCGCGGTGCCCGGGTTCCACACCATCGGATCCCACTCCTGCCGACGGATATCGCCCAGCTCGAAGCGTGAGCGCAGCAGGCGGGCCCGCAGGATCTCGAGATCGACGAGGTCCGCAACGTCGAGTTCGACATCGTCGACGGCATCGAGTGCCGTGACGTGGTCATCGATCCGGTGGAGCAGGTCGGCCACGCCGCCCGCCGACAGATCGGGCAGACGGCCATCGTGGTGATGGTCGCCCAGCGCAGTGGCCGAGACCGGGTCAGCGGCGAGGAGGTCGTCGACCACCACCTCCGCGAGAGCACGGAAGTCGTCCGTGACGCTCACGCGAGGCCCTCCGCGGCACGGATAACCGCGATGCGGCGACGCGCCGCCATCCGCAATGCAGACTCGGCATCCCAATCACGGCCACGTCCGGCGGCGACCAGCGCGAGCAGCAGGTCGCCGAAGTCAGCCTCCGTCAGCATCTGCTCCATCACCGCATCAGCTGATGCCTGCACCGGCAGGTCGGGCAGCCGCTCACCGAGGGTCGCACTGCGCGAGAGCACCTTCCCGGCGTGGACGAGGGCGGGCAGGGCCGCCGGGATGCCGTCCGTGACCGACTCCCTGCCCTTCTCCTTCGCCTTCAAAGCGTGCCAGTTTGCCTCGACCTGCTCAGGCGTGTCAGCGCTGACGTCACCGAAGACATGCGGGTGCCGCGAGATGAGCTTGCTGACGATGCCGTCGGCGACGTCGTCGATCGTCCAGGGATCAGCGACGTCCTCGGCGGCGATCCGGGCGTGGAACACCACCTGAAGGAGCAGGTCACCGAGCTCCTCACGCAGGCCGACCCGGTCGGCCTCCTCGATCGCCTCGACGGTCTCGTAGGCCTCCTCGACGAGGTACTCGACCAGCGAGGCATGCGTCTGCCGGGCATCCCACGGGCAGCCCCCCGGCGACCGGAGGCGATCCATCACCGCGACCAGGTCGAGCAGGCGCTCCCCCGGGCGTGGCGAGTCGGTCATCAGCCGACAGCGGGCGGAGTCGAAAGGTCGTTCGGCACGGGTCCGACCTTCAGCGAGTCCGCATTCCAGGTTCCGTACCGGGGACTGACCGTGGTGTTCAGCTCGGCGGACAGGGCCACGGCTGCCTCGACGACTGCCTGACCCTGCTGCTCGGCCGAGCCCTCCGGCGCGAGCGTGATGCCCAGCTGCTGCGCCTGCGCATTGAGGCGAACGATGGACTCGATCTGCGACGGCGCAACACCCTGCTCCGCGAAGAGCTTCTCGACCGCGGCACGGTCACCGGCCTGCGCGTCGTAGTTGGCGAGCTGCTCGTCGATCTGGCCCTGCGTGATGACGATGGCGTTGCGCTCGGCGAGGGTGTCGAGCAGTTCGATCGTGATCATCCGGCCGAGCATCTCGCTCGTGAGGGCAGGGTCCGCTGCGGTGACCGGCTGGCCCTTGGCCGCGAGAACCGCTTCGACCTCAGTGGTGAGCGCCTGCTCCGTGATGCGGGTGTCGCCCATCGTCGCGGCCGATCCGGCCTCCTGGCCAGCACAGGCGCTGAGGAGGAGCGCGGCTGTCGCCATCACGGCTGCTGCCAGGGCGATGCGCGGGCGTCGGACTGAGGTCATGGCTTCGGCTCCATCGGCGTTGCGGGCAGCAGGAGGGCGGTGACGAGATCAGCCGCCCAGGACAGCAGTTCTGTGTCGCGGACCGGCTGCCCACCCATGAGGGCAGTCACCGGACGCGGCACGACGATCGTACGGACCGCCGGCTTCACCAGCGTGCGCGGGTAGAGGCGGGCCAGCCGCATCTGCCCTGACTCCGGCAGCTCCACCGGGTGGAACCGGATACCGCTCCCCTGCAGCACGACCTCGGACAGGCCCGCGCGACGGGCCAGGACCCGGAATCGGGCCACCGAGAGCAGCGACTCGACCGGGTCCGGGAGCGCCCCGTACCGGTCGAGGAGCTCGGCGGCCACCTCGTCGACGGCCTCATCGGTCGAGGCGGCGGCCAGCCTCCGGTAGGCCTCGAGGCGCAGGCGCTCATGGGGCACGTACTCCGCCGGGATGTGCGCGTCGATCGGCAGCTCGACCTTGACCTCGCCCGGGGTCGTGACGACCTCGTCCTTGTACTCGGCCAGCGCCTCCCCGACCAGCCGGACGTAGAGGTCGAACCCGACGTCGGCGATGTGCCCGCTCTGCTCCCCGCCCAGCAGGTTGCCCGCGCCGCGGATCTCGAGGTCCTTGAGCGCGATGTGCATGCCGGAGCCGAGGTCGGTGTGCTGCGCGATCGTGGCCAGGCGTTCGTGCGCCGTCTCAGTGAGCGGCTTGTCCGGTGCGTAGAGGAAGTACGCGTAGGCCCGCTCGCGACCACGACCCACACGACCGCGCAGCTGATGGAGCTGCGACAGGCCGAACGTGTCGGCGCGATCGACGATGAGCGTGTTCGCGTTCGCGATGTCGATGCCGGACTCGACGATCGTCGTGCAGACGAGGACATCGATCTGCTTGTCCCAGAAGTCGACGATGACCTGCTCGAGCGCACCCTCACCCATCTGCCCGTGCGCGACCGCGATGCGCGC
>CAJAKT010000525.1 GCA_903940375.1 uncultured bacterium
AGGCCGTCTCGCACGACTACCTGCGCTACCGAATCCGGTCCACCGCCTACCTGGCCGATTCGCTGCACGCCAGTGGCATCCCCGTCGTCCAGCCGCCCGGCGGACATGCCGTGTACATCGACGCCCGCGCGATGCTGCCGCACATCCCGCCCCTGCAGTACCCCGGCCAGTCGCTGGCCATTGCGCTGTACCTCGCCGGCGGTGTGCGCGGCTGCGAGATCGGCACCGTCATGTTCGGGCGCCAGCCTGATGGCACGGAGGTGGCAGCGGCGATGGACCTCGTCCGCCTCGCCATCCCCCGTCGCACCTACACGCAAAGCCACATCGACTACGTCATCGAGGTGTGCCAGCGAGTTGCCGAGTCCGCCACCGACCTCGGTGGCTACCGGATGACTCTTGAGCCACCAGCCCTGCGCCACTTCACCGCCGAGTTCGAACCCATCTGACGGTACGAGGTAGCGTCGCGAAGATGGTCGCCCTCCCCGCCCTGCGCGAGGTCCTCGCCGGACGGGATTTCCGACGCCTCTACGGCGTGCGGCTCGTGGCGCAGTTCGGCGACGGACTGCTTCAGGCCGCCCTCGCGACCTTCGTGCTCTTCTCCCCCGAGCGCCAGCCTGATGCCGTCAAGGTTGCCGCGGCCTTCGCCATTCTGCTGCTGCCCTACTCCGTCATCGGACCGTTCGCCGGCGTCTTCCTCGACCGGTGGCGCCGACGAAACATCCTGGTGCGTGCCAATCTGCTCAAGGCCGCGCTGACGATCCCGGTCATCCTGCTCGTGCTCTCCGGGAACGACGGAATACCACTAGGCCTCAGCGTCCTCGTCGTCCTCGGGGTCGGTCGCTTCGTCCTCGCTGGCCTGAGCGCATCGCTGCCGCACGTCGTGGCGGGACGAGACCTCGTCACCGCCAATGCCCTGACGCCGACCTCCGGCACGATCATGGCGGCGATCGGCGCCCTCGGGGGCGTCGCCCTGCGATCGCTCGTCGGTGGTGGCGATCACGGCAGCGCCATCGTGCTCGGCTGCGCGCTGGCTGCGTATGTCGTCTCGGCGGGCATCGCGCTGCTCATCGCTGTTGACCGGCTAGGGCCCGACGGTGCGCGCCCAGCCGACACGATGCGCGGTGTCGCCGTCGGCCTGGTCGAGGGAATCAGCGAGCTGCGGCTGCACGCTCAGGCGGGACGGGCCATTGCCGTCGTCGGTGCCCATCGAATCGTCTTCGGCGTCTTGACCGCGGGTGGACTTCTCCTGGTCCGCTACACGTTCAACACCGTCATGGCCGCCGACAGCGCCCTCAATGAGTTCGCCTTCCTCACCGGCGCCGCGGCAATGGGCGCCCTCGTCGGGGCGCTTCTCACGCCCGGTGCCAGCCGACGCTGGGGATCCGTCACCTGGTCGGTGTTCGCCCTTGCACAAGGGGGTCTCATCGGCATCCCGCTGGTCATCATCGGGGCGATGCTGCCGTCCTTCCCCCTCCTGCTGGCCGGCTCGCTGAGCATCGGCTTCACGGGTCAGTCGGTGAAGGTGTGCTCGGACACCCTGGTGCAGCGGTATATCCCGGACGATCACCTCGGGCGCGTCTTCGCGCTCTACGACATGATCGTCAACGTGTGCCTCGTCGCAGGCATCACCCTGATGGCGCTCGCGTCGCCCAGTACGGGACAGGCGCCCCTGGTCTACGTTGCTTCCGGTTTGCTGCTCGTGGGCACGGCCCTCTGGTATCGCCGACACGGCCCCCGTAGAGTCCGTAGCACTGCCTAGGGGCGGGCCGGGTCTACGAGAGGGAAGTACATGAGTGAGCAAGTGACGGAGAAGCGCTGGGGAGCACGGTCTATCGCCTCGCTGCTGATCTTCATCCTGGCCACTGTTCTGACCATTCCGGCACTGATCGGGCACTGGGGTCACCGCACCGTCATCGACAGTGAGCGGTACATCCAGACCGTCGGCCCGCTGATCGAGCAGCCGGAGGTCCAGGCGGCTCTGGCCACCGCGGTCACCGACGCTGTCGTCGCCAAGGTCGACACCACCTCCCAGGTCGAGGGACTGCTCGGCAACCTCTTCCCCGACGCCGGCTTCACCGATCAGCTCGCGGCACCGATCGCCGCCGGCATCAACAGCCTCATCGGTGAGCTCGTCACCAAGTTCGTCGCCTCCGACCAGTTCGCCACGGTCTGGATCCAGCTGAACACCGCTGCGCAGAAGGGCGTCGTGCTCGTCCTCGAGGGCAAGGACGGCGGCATCGTCCGCCTCGACGGTGACAACCTGGTCCTCGACACCTCCGTGGCCCTGCAGGCAATCCAGCAGAAGCTCGTCGACAGCGGCATCACCGCTGCCGCCAACGTCACGATCCCGGAGTCCGACAGCCAGATCGTCCTCGCGAACACCCCGGGCCTGGCTCAGGTCCAGACCATCTACTCGCTCACGGCTCCGATCCTGCAGTGGCTCCCCTTGATCGTGGCGATCATGTTCGGCCTCGCGATCGGATTCGCCCGTCGCCGCGCCCGAACCACCGTTGCCACCGGAATCGTCCTGCTCGTGTCGGGTGTCGTGATCCTCCTCGGCCTGGGCATCGGCGAGACGGCATTCGTCAACGAGCTCGCCGGCACTCCGTGGGGTCCGGCAGCCGGCGTCTTCTGGTCCACACTGCTCGACTACCTCGTCGCCGGAACCCAGGCGATCGTCACGCTCGGCATCGTGGTGATCATCGCCGGCTGGTTCGGTGGCCGCACGCGCCTTGCACGCAGCGCCCGCGGTCAGGTCAACACCGGCCTGGGCCAGCTGAGTGGCCGCATGTTCAGCGGCCGCCCCGGCCCGATCCCCGCCGACAAGGTCGGCTACGTGCGCTGGATCATCTACATCGTCGGCGTGGCCATCGTGCTGGGCTCCGACCTGATGTCAGTGTCGAGCGTGCTGTGGATCACTGCACTGGTGGCCGGCGCGGTGACACTGGCTCAACTGCTCGCCGGTGCCGGTGGTGAGGTGATCGAGGTCATCGAAGTCGAGGTCGAGGTCGACGGCGGATCCGGGAATGCCAGCCTCACCGAGACGCCGTCATCCGGGGTCACCACGACCTTGTA
>CAJAKT010000526.1 GCA_903940375.1 uncultured bacterium
ACCACGTCGCGATGTACATCGGCAGCGGCAAGATGGTCAGCGCGTCCAATCCGAGTGATGGCGTCGAGGTCATCGACTACAAGGGGCCTTGGTACGGCGAGCGCTACAGCGGCGCCGGCCGCGTCATCGGCTGATCCCCACTGATCCCCTAGGGCTGGCGCTGCCGTGACGTCCGTGGTCCTGATCGCCTACGTCGTGGGGGCGATCCTCGGCCGGGTCGCAGCGGGCCGCTCGGGATTCGGGCGGGTGTGGCCATCCATCGTCCGCGCCCAGGTGCTGATCGCGGCGATCCTGCTGTCCATCACGTCGGTCTGGCGGATCAACAGCATCGACAGCGTGCTGTGGCCGCTATTGATGGTCCTGTCCATTGGCCTCATGTCGGTGATCGCGTATCTCACGTGGCACGGCCCGAACCGCGCTGCGCGCACCTCGTTGCAGACCTGGGCGGCCAATGCCAACACCGCCTTCTTCGTCATCCCGGTAGGTACGGCATTCGGCGGTGCCACGGGCGCCGCCGCAGCGGTGCTGATGGATCGCATGGCGGTGCCCCTGTACTCGTGGTGGATCCACCTGCTGAGGCGAGGAGCACCGACCCCGCAGCAGACCCGGACCAGCTTCGTCGACCAGGCACCGCTGATCGCGGTCGGCCTCGGCCTGCTCCTCCATCTGACCGGACCGGCGCCCGAGTGGACAGCCACCATCACGCTGATTGCTGCCCCCGTCCTCGCGGCGAGTGGCGCGGCCATCTTCGTGGGATCGGTACTGCACCCCACCCAGCGGATCGATCCGCGTCCGGGGGTGCGTCGGTGGCTTGCTCTCGTGGGCGTTCGCATGGCTCTGTTCATCCCGATCGCCGTCTTCGCGCCGACGACGGATCTTCGAGTCGTCGCCGTGCTCTGCGCCCTGTCCATCCCGGCGTTCGCGGCGCCGCAGATGTCGACGGTGTACGGCTACGCCGATCCCGTGGTGGCCGCCGGCAGCAGGTATGGCTGGATCATCGGGGGAGTTGGTCTCGTGACCGCAGTTCTCGTCACGCGGTGATGGGAAGGGCTTAGCCTGCTGTCATGACGCATCCCTTCCGCGCGGCCGTGGAGTCACGCGACATGACCGCGATGTCGGCGCTGCTCGCGCCCGACGTCGTCTTCAACAGCCCGGTGGCCTTCCAGCCGTTCCACGGGCGTGCGGCCGTGACGCAGGTGCTCGCCGAGGTGATGCAGGTCTTCGGCGACTTCACCTACGTGGACGAGCTGGCGGGTGAGGGGACGCATGCCCTCATATTCATGGCAACAGTCGCGGGTCGACAGGTGCAGGGCCTCGACCACCTGCGCTTCGACGACACCGGATTGATCAGCGAGTTCACCGTGATGGTCCGGCCGCTGTCGGGACTGATTGCGCTAGCCGAGGCGATGGCCCCGCGCGTGGCTCATATCGACAAGAGTGAGGGGCAGGCAAGCTGATGGGACTCTTCGGACGAGACAAGGACGACAAGGGCGACGAGCCGCGTCGGTTCCAGATGCGCGAGCAGCTGATGTCGATCGGTGACGACTACTGGATCGAGGATGAGTCCGGCGATCGCGCGTTCAGGGTCGACGGTAAAGCGATGCACCTCCGCGACACGTTCATCCTCGAGGACGCGAACGGTCGCGAGGTCGCGAAGATCCAGGAACGCAAGATGACCCTGCGCGGAAAGATGGAGATCGAACGCGCCACCGGAAACGCGACCGTGCACAAGGCGCTGGTCGGCCTGCGCGACCGGTTCAAGATCGATGTCGAGGGATCGAGTGAGCTGACGGCTCATGGCAACATCGTCGACCACGAGTACGAGATCGAGCGTGACGGCGACCGAATCGCGAAGGTGTCGAAGAAGTGGTTCCGGGCGCGCGAGACCTACGGCATCGAGATCAACCAGGGCGAGGACGTGAGCCTCATGCTGGCCATCGCCGTCTGCCTGGATGCGATGTCCCGCGGGTAGGCACCGCACGGGTGCCCTACGGTCAGTACACAGCACTGCTCAGTACGCAGCACTGCGAGGAAGGCAGGAACGAGCATGGGAACAATCCTGGGAATCGGCGAGGAACGTCGGCAGCGCATCTATTCCGGTGGTCTGGATGTCTCCTCGCGAACCGGGTTCCTGCTGGGCGCCTTCTATACGGGCCTGTCGTACCAGCCGAATCTGCTCTCCCGCGGAACGCGCGACCAGGCCATCATCAGCGGCGTCGCAGCATCGGTCGGCTATGGCTGGGGCGCGACGGCCCACTCATTCCTCCGGTCAACGGCCGACCGCATCCCGGCATCGCAGGGCTCGCGCACGGGCCGCATCGCTTCAGGCATGGCCGTCGATGCGGTCGCTGCGGCAGTCGGCTTCGCCGTTACCCGAGCCATTCCCCCGCACGAGCATGAGTCATCGAAGCGTGCCCTGGTGCGCCTCGTGGGCGTCGGCCTATGCGCCGCCGGCACCGCGGGCCTGGGTGCCGACGGCCTGGACTCGATGCGCGGCCGCCCCGGCTTCCGCGCGCTCTCGCTGCTGAGCGCGGCGGGTGCCGTCGCGGCGGGCTACGCCCTCACCCGGCCGGGGACCGCAACACGCGGGTCACTGGCGCCGGGCCAGGAAGTCGCGCACGAGAACGTCGTGCGTGAGGTCTCCATACCGAAGGCCCTGGCATCGAGTGCTGCCGTCACCGCAGCGCTGATGGGCGTGGCACGCGGCGAGACCCTGCTCAGTGGCGCGGTTGCCCGTGGCGCTGCTCGTGTACTCGGTGGCGAGCCGTCCGATCACCGTGCGATCGGCCGCCTCGGCGCGACAGGAGCACTCGCCGGTCTCGGCTGGGGCGCCGTTACGGCGGCCAACATGGTCCTGACGAAGGCGGGTGTCGGCGCCGACCTCGCGCACGCGCAGCCGCCGGATCTGGCGGAGGTCACGGGTGGTCCGGGGTCGCTGATTCCGTGGGAGGACCAGACGCGCGAGTCACGCCGATGGCTGTCCATGGTCCTGCGGAAGGACACGATCTCTGAGGTTGTCGGCGAGCCAGCCCAGCAGCCGATCCGGGTCTACTCCTCACTCGAGTGCGCCGAGACGCCGGAGCAGCGAGCCGATCTGCTGCTTGCCGAAATCGATCGCACGCATGCTCTCGAGCGTTCGGTCTTCGCACTGTTCTCACCGACCGGTTCGGGATACGTGAACTACGTCGCCTCGGAGACGCTCGAGTACCTGACGCGAGGCGACTGCGCATCCGCCTGCATCCAGTACTCGGTGCTGCCGTCTGCGCTGTCCCTGACGAAGGTCGGCTACGCGACGCATCAGACCCGGCTGCTGGTGAACGGGATCGTCGAGCGGCTGATGGCGATGCCAGCCGGCAAGCGACCGCAGTTCTACCTCTTCGGCGAGAGTCTCGGCTCGCAGGTGAGCGAGGAGATGTTCCGCGGGCAGGGCACGTCCGGACCGAACGGGATCGGCCTCGACGCGGCTCTGTGGATCGGAACGCCGGCGGCCACGGTGTTCCGCGATGAGCTGTGGGGAACGCGCACGGTGACGGAGGCCCCTGAGCCCGGTCCCGGCGCGTTCTACCTCCCGCGTGCCATCCGAGACTGGAAGGCGACGTCGAAGGACCGCCTGGCGGATGTGCGCTTCCTGCTGTTGCAGAACGGCGACGATCCGGTGCCGAAGTTCGGTGCACCGCTGGCGTGGAAGCGGCCCGCCTGGCTCGGCCCGACGAGCACCCGCCCGCCGGGCTCGCCGCTGCATACGCGGTGGCTGCCCGTCGTCTCCTTCGTCACGACGTTCATCGATCTGCAGAACGCTCTCGTCCCCACTCCGGGCATCTTCCAGGAAGGTGGCCACGACTACCGGCGCGAGATTCCCGAGGCGGTGCGGACGACATTCCGGCTCGACATCGGCGACGACCAGATGGCACGCGTCCAGGAGGCACTGCGCCAGCGGGAGCTCGTGTGGGAGGTGCGTCGCCGCTGGGCAAAGGCCGAAGCGGAGCCGACGCCCAAGCGCGCCGAGGCTGAGGCCAAGGTCCAGGAGAACGTCGCGACGTGGACCGGACGCGACACCGACCGTTCGGATATCGAAGCGTTGGTCAACTCGACGCTCTGATCGGGCGCTCGCGCGGAGGGCAATCTTCGAGCGGGATTAAGTCTGGGTAAGGGCTGTCGTCCCAAGGGCTTTTCGCCTGTCCTATCGTCGTGATCGTGGCCATCATCGAGGCATGCCCTATCCGTCGAACGTGCGCCCGAGAGTCCTTCTCCGCGGCGTGCTGGTTGCCGTCGCTGCCCTCCTGCTCGTTGCCCTGATCCCAGCGAATGCCCAGGCCGCAGATCTCGCGCCCGGTTGGCGGCAAGAGATGCTGCAGAGCGTCAACGCGATCCGCGCTGCTGTCGGCGTACCGGCCGTACGGCCGTGCGGCGCTCTCCGGCGGTCGGCGCAGCAGTACGCGATGGTGATGGCATCCACCAATGCGTACGGCCATGTCGGGCAGGACGGCAGTGAACCGTGGAACCGCATGACGCGGCAGGGCTACACGTGGCGGGTGGCTGCAGAGAACATCGCCGGCGGGCAACGGTCAGTCGCGGAGGTCGTTGAGGACTGGGTGGCGTCGCCCGATCACTACGCGAACCTCATCAACCCGTCACTCCGCCATGTTGGCTTCGGGTACTCATCCGATCCGGCGAGTACGTACGGCACCTACTGGGTGCAGAACTTCGGCAGCGGTCACGGCTGCTGACGGCGCGCCACAGGCGGAGGCTCCTTGAACGAACGGGGGCCCTGTCTCGGGCGGGGCGTGGGCGCGCTGGACGCCGAACTCGACGGCTGACGCCAAACCGCCACCCCCCGCTGGAAGGCTACGCAGGTAGTCGGACCCCTCGTTAGAACGCTCGCACGGGCCGGATGCTGCCACGGCTGTGCGTGTCGCGGTAGTTGCTAATTCCATGGCTAAAGCCACGGCTAAAGTCCTGGTACCACGCGCTGGCCGGAACGTTCTGCGAGGAGCTCCAGTAGAAGTTCCCGGTGAGCCCATGCCCCCAGAACCCATGCAGCTCGTTCAGTTCATCCCTCGAGGGCAGGAACCAGTCCGTCAGCCCACCACCGCGGTAGCCACTGGCGGAGTTGGCCGCGCCCGATGGGCAGCCGGCCAGCATCGCGTTGGTGTTCGCCGCCCCCGCCCCGATCACGGTCGACGTCCAGACGTCTGTGTCGCTGTAACACCAGGGCACCTCCGGGTCCAGTGCGCGTCCACTCCACCTATCTGGGGCCGCCTCCAGATACCGGCCCCACGGCCGGACGGACCCGGCGTCATAGAACACGATGCCGCCACCGGGACCGGTGTCACCGATGCTGTACGTGGCCGGTTGAGCAGCCGGCTTCTTCGCGGGCTTGGCTGCCGGCGCTGCCGCGGCTGCCGCCAGTTCCTCCTCCTGTTCCGGCTCTTCAGCGAAAGGGGTCGCCGTCTCCGGCACGGGCGGTGCCGGACTGGTCGTCGCGTCCTGGTCCTGCTCGAGGCCCTCGAGGCCATGAAGATGGAAGCCCCCATCACCTGCTGCCCAACCGGTTGGGCAGTCACCCCAGCGGCACGCTGAATCGGTCGTGGCTGTGGTATCCGACGCATCAGGTTCGGGAAGTGACCCGTCGCCGGCGCTGTCGATGAACAGGGCACCGCTCATGAATGTCGCCGGTGTCGGGACGTTGGGCAGTGCGATCGCCTCGACGGCGTCCGGATGCGGGTCCGGCTCACGGTGCAGGCGGGCCGCGTCGAACACCAGGGTCC